>NZ_JBFAOJ010000014.1:0-145132 GCF_040675205.1 Streptosporangium sp. NPDC049644
AATCGGTGATGCAGTCGGGGCCCCCGGACACCTGACCCGCCTCCCGTTCGGCCTTTCTCGAATGGCCGGACGGGCCGGTGGCCCCGCCTGGTGGCCGATCGCGCGCTGCGGGAACTCCACAACGACCCACTACCGTGTCCGCAAGAACTTGATTGACAGATGCAGCTAGAGAACAAGATTACGAAACTATTTCGCACGAGTCTTGCCGGGCGGGGTTCAGGGGTCCTAATGTCGCCTCACCTCAGGAAGGTCGCTCTCCTCGGACGCCCTGGGGTGTTCACCCCCCGAGAGAAACGAGCACGCCATGTCACGGATCGGCACAGGAGTCGCGGCGAGGTGGTCCGGCAGGCCACCTCGAAGGCTCGCGGCGGTGATGGCGGCCGCCCTCGGTCTCAGCGTCGCGCTCGGCGGCACGGCCCTCGCCGACAGGAACGCGAACGGAGCCTCGACGCCCGCGGTGACTCGCGCCGGCCTCGACCCGTCACTCGTCGCGGGCCGGGGCGCGAGCGTCGACTTCGCCGAACAGGAGGCGGAGAACGCCGCGACGAACGGCGCGGTCATCGGCCCGGACCGCACCGCGTACACGCTGCCGTCGGAGGCGTCGGGCCGCAGGGCGGTCAAGCTGACGCCCGGGCAGCACGTCGAGTTCACCCTGCCGGGCGCGGCCAACGCGATCACCGTGCGCTACAGCATCCCGGACGCTCCCAACGGCGGCGGCATCACCGCGCCGCTCAACGTCACGGTGAACGGCGGGGCCAGGAAGTCCATGACCCTCACCTCGCAGTACGCGTGGCTGTACAACCAGTATCCGTTCTCCAACGACCCGAACGCCGACCTGCTCCACCCCGACTGGTGGATCACCGAGTGCGCCTGCGTGCCCGCCGCCACCACGCCCACTCCGGCGATCACCAAGCCGTTCCGCCCGAGCCACTTCTACGACGAGCAGCGCCTCCTGCTCGGCAGGACCTACCGCGCCGGTGACAGGGTACGGCTCACGGTTCCCGCCGGGAGCAACGCCGCCTGGACGGTCATCGACCTGCTCGACTCGCACCTCGTCGGCGCTCCGCACGTCAGGCTGGTCGCGGCGAACGTGCTGGCCTTCGGCGCCGACCCGCTCGGGCGGCGCGACTCCGCCGACGCGTTCGACAGGGCGATCGCCTTCGCCAAGGGCAAGCGACTCAAGGTCTACATTCCGCCGGGCACCTACCAGGTGAACCGCCACATCATCGTCGACGACGTGACGATCGAGGGCGCGGGCAACTGGTACACGATCATCAAGGGGCGCGAGGTCACACTGCCCGCGCCTGCCCCCGACGGCTCGGTGCACACCGGCGTCGGCTTCTACGGCAAGGACGCCTCGACCGGTGGCAGCGACGACGTCCACCTGTCCGGCTTCGCGATCGAAGGCGACGTCCGCGAGCGCATCGACACCGACCAGGTGAACGGTGTCGGCGGGGCGATGAGCAACTCGACCATCAGCGGCCTGCACATCCGCCACACCAAGGTGGGCCTGTGGTTCGACGGGCCGATGACCAACCTGAAGATCACCAACAACGTCGTCGTCGACCAGATCGCCGACGGTCTCAACTTCCACACCGGCGTCACGAACTCGGTCGTGTCGAACAACTTCATCCGCAACTCCGGGGACGACGGCCTGGCGATGTGGTCGGAGAAGACCTCCAACGCCGGCAACACCTTCGACCACAACACCGTGCAGACGCCCGTCCTCGCGAACGGCATCGCCGTCTACGGCGGCACCGACAACACCGTCTCGAACAACCTCGTCGCCGACCCGATCCGGGAGGGCAGCGCCATCCAGGTCGGCTCCCGCTTCGGCGCCGAGGCCTTCGCCGGGCACCTGTGGGTCAGGGACAACACCACGGTCCGGGCCGGCACGTACGAGCTGAACTGGAACATCGGCCTGGGAGCCATCTGGTTCTACGCGCTGGAGAAGAACATCGACGCCGACATCCAGGTGGTCGGCAACCACTTCCTCGACAACACCTACAACGCGATCATGCTGGTCAGCGACTGGCCGGTGAAGGACCTGTACTCGATCACCAACGTCCACTTCAAGGACATCAGGGTCGACGGCACCGGTACCTCCGTGGTCAGCGCCCGGGTGAAGGGCTCGGCGTCCTTCGAGAACGTGGACGCCCGCAACGTCGGCGCGGTCGGCGTCAACAACTGCGGGGCCTTCAACTTCCCGTCCACCGGCTCGGAGTTCTCGCTGACGGACCTCGGCGGCAACGACGGGGGCGGCACCACCGGTCCCTGGCTCGCACCGTGGGAACTGCCGAACACCATCACCTGCGACGACCGCCCGCCGGTCGTCGCGCCTCCGGCCCCGTCCCCCTGGTGAGCAACCGGCGGGCGTCAGGACCGAGCAGGCCGTGAAACGGGAAAGCCCGCCCCCGGATCCTCCGGGGGCGGGCTGTTCGCCGTGATGGACGGTTACCGCAGGACGGGGTGGTCCCGGACCAGCGGGGTGGCGCCCCACCACCTGCCGAGCCCGAGGGTGTCACCGGCCTGGGCCATCGCCAGTCCGGCCAGCACGAGGGCGTAGACGAGGTGCTCGTCCATGAAGGGGTTGGTGGTCAGTGGCAGTTCGGCCGCCCACATCAGAACCATCATCAGCCCGCCGGCGGCGGCGGCGATCCGCAGACCCGCCCCCGCGATGAGGGCCGCGCCGACGCCGAGCAGGCCGAGCATGAACAGCCAGTCCACCCAGCCCTGCCCGGCCAGACCGGTGAACAGGCCGCCGAGCGCGTTCTCCCCGGTGCCCTTGAGGAACCCGGTGGTCGGGCTGCCCCCGGCCACCCACGCCCGCTCGGCGGGGGTGGCGAACCCCCAGCCGAAGGTCTTGTCCAGGAACGCCCACAGGAACACCCACCCCAGGGCGATGCGAGCGACCGCCCACACGTAGTCGACCGGGCGCCTCGCGGCGGCGGGGATGACGGCGGCGGGGATGACGGCGGCGGGGATGACGGCGGCGGGGATGACGGCGGCGGGGATGACGGGGGCGGGAGTGACGGGGGCGGCGTTCATGACCGGCCCGGTGTGAACTCGTCCGTGAGTGGTGGCCATGACGGCTCCCCTTTCCTGTGGTGTCTCCCGGTTTCTTTCGCACCCTCATCACATCGTTTTTCGGAGCCCGGACGCAGTGCCGTACGACTCGCGCCGAGGTCCCGGAGGTCCCGTTCCCATGGGACTTTCGACCCTCCGGACCCCGGAGGTGCCAAGGCACGGATGCCGGACCACCCTCCCGGACACCGGGGACGGCGGAGTCCCACGAGCGCCATCCGGCCCTCACCGCATGGACGCGGGAAAGGCCCGGCGAGGGCAGGCGCCCTCGCCTTCGCGACACGCTGACGAGCGCCTTCGCCCGCCCTCAGCCGGTGAGCAGCGCCGCGACCGCGCCGGTCGTCGCCGGATGCCGGGTGAGCAGCCCGCCCGCCGCCGGGGCCGCCGCGACGCTCGCGGCCGGCGTCGGCCACTCCCCCGCGCAGCCGAGCAGCGCCGCCACGGCGTCGCACGCCCGCGGGTGCCCGGCCAGCAGCCCGGCCACCGGCCCGCTCGGCGCGGACGCCGGCCCGGCCGGCACCGCGGGCACCGCGGGCAGGGCAGGCCGCTCCCACGGCGCGACCCACCGGTCGAGCTCGGCCAGGGAGGCGGGGAAGGTCCTGCCCGCCTCGCGCACGAGCACCGGGACCAGCTCCGGCACGTACCGGCGCAGCGTCGTGATCAGCGTCGGCAGCCATGGCAGCAGAACCTCGTCGGGCAGTCGCGCGAAGGCCTTGGACAGCACCTCGACCACGAACGGCGCGAGGGCGGGAACGGGTTCGAGCGCCTGGACGAACCCGCTCAGGTAGAGCGGGAAGGAGGGGATGACGAGCGGGTTGGCCAGCAGCTCGTCACACCGGGCGCGCAGCCGGGCCTGTGAGAGCAGGCCCAGCCGGGTCTGGGCCGCCCACAGCAGCGCCGTCTTGGCCGGCTCCTGCGGATGCGACTGCCGCACCGCCAGCTCCAGCTGGGCCCGGTCACAGCCCAGCGACAGCGCGAGACTCTCCATGGAGAACAGGAAGCCGAGCATGGCACCGACCTGGCGGACTCCGGTGTCCTCGTCCACGAAGGCGGTCGGCAGCAGCGTGCAGTAGTGCGCGTAGCCTGCCGTGACGAACGCCTCGCACCAGGCCGGCAGGTCCGGCTGGGTGGCCCGGTAGTACGCCAGCAGCCGGCGGATCCGACGCAGTACCTCGGGGGCGTCGTCCACGGTGCGCTCGGCCGCCAGCAACTCCACCGCGCGGTTGCCGAGCTCGTCGGCGAAGCGGCGGCCGCCCAGGTAGAGAATGGCGTCCTCCACCGCCGCCAGAGCGACTCCCGCGCCGGCCTGCGGCTCCCGTACCTTGCGGCGCAGGCGCTGTTCCAGCACCTGCTCGACGGTGACGCCCTCGTAGCCCAGTTCGACGATCGACCGCTGGTGGCGGCCGATCGCCAGGTCCCAGCTCTCCTGGATCGGCCGCTCTCCCAGGCGGCGCGCCCCCATGATGGGCCGGACCGCGCCCTCGGGCAGCAGCTGGCGCAGTATCCACAGCAGGTCCGAGCACGGCACCAGTCCGGGATCGGCCCGCAGGTCCAGCAGCGCCCGCTGCCGGGTGCGCCTGCCGGGGTCCAGCCCGAGCGGTTCCAGCCGGTCGTACACGTCGCGTGCCAGCGGCGGGAGCGCCTCGTAGCCGACCTCGCCGATCCGGTCGCCTCCCAGGAGGATCTCGCACAGGCGGCGGATGTCACGGCGGCCCGGTACCACGTCCTTCTCGATGCACGTGACAGCCGCGTCCTGGAAGTCGTACGGCGTCGGCCTGGCCCGGTTACGCAGCCCGGCGAGCAGGATCGAGGTCTCGAACACCGCGATGGCGTCGGCGGTGCTGGCCAGGTAGCCGTTACGCCGGGCCAGCCGCACGATGTCGACACACCAGCCGCGCAGCTCGGCCTCGTCCAGGTCGTCCAGGGTGGGCGGGGTGGCCAGGAACCCCGACAGCCGGTCGGTGACCTGCTCCGCGGGGGCCGGCACCGCGGCCCGTACCGGGGACACGGTCCGCGAGCGGGTGCCCCGCTGCCCCCGCAGCCGGTACGGCGTGAGGCCGCCGCGCGTCGCCGCCTTGGCCCAGGTCGCCGCGGCGATCGACACCGACCCCTGGGCCAGGCCGAACTGGGCCTCGATCGCCGAGTGGCTGGAGGGGATCAACCCGTACAGCCAGCGCGTGGCCGTAGGAGGGGTGATGGTGTACGCCGGCGCGTCGGCCGCCAGGCCGAACTCGGGCACCGTGCTGACGGCGTGGAAGGCACCGCACACGTACAGGCAGGTCGCCGGGTCGGCGCCGGAGACGGCCAGGTGCTCGCGGATCCGGGTCCACATGTGGCGCTCGCGTTCCTCGTCACCGGCCAGCCGCTCACCACCGGGCCCCAGCCGCCGGAACAGGCTGCCGATCAGCGCCATGGCCTGCCGGTAGGTGTCGTAGTCCGCACCGGCCAGCGGCTGCTCGACGTACTGGTCCCACCACTCCGACCAGTGGCGGACCTTGCCGTGGCGCAGCAGGTGCTCCTCCAGCTCGGCGAAACGCGGCCTCAGGTCGCCCACCTCGACACCCACGGCGTCGCCGTGCAGGTCGCCGTCGCGTTCGGCGGCGACCGGCTCGGCCTCCGCCCGGGGCAGCCACTGGAAGACGTGGTCGGCCGAGCGGTCGACCAGCACCAGTTCGACACCCGGGGTGTCCAGCGCGTAGGCGATGGCCTGGTACTCCGCCGAGGCCTCGGTCAGCGGCGCCACAACGCTCAGCGGGCCGGAGCCGGGCGGAAAGCCCTCCGGCTCGGTGGCGAACGCCTGCAGCGCCACCGGCAGCCGGCAGTTGCGCAGTTCCTCCAGCAGCGGCCGCAGGTCCTCACACAACTCCAGATAGACGACCTTGGGCTGCCGGTCGCGCAGCCGCCGCGTCATGGCCAGCGCGGAGGCCGGTGAGTGGTGACACACCGGGAATATCTCCAGCTCCTCGCGCAGTGCCCGGTCGACGTCGTCGACCAGACCCGCCAGGATCTCAGGCAGCGCGTCCGGGCCGCCCGCAAAGGCGGTGGCGGCGTCCAGAAGCTGCTCGCGCAGGGCGGCGAAGGTGCTCATCACATCTCCTCGGGCGTGGAGACCCCGAGCTCTGGCTCCGGGCGGGAAACCCGGCGTGCTGCCAGGGGTCGCGGGAAGGAGGTCACGACAGCGTGGAGATCGCCTGGCGGCCGCCTTCGAGGAAGCCCGTCCACTCCCCGCCCTCCTTCTTGCTGCGCGGCTCGACGACCCCGTGCCAGTACTTGTTCAGGATGGCCAGGTCCTCGGGGGCGCGCCTGGCCAGCGAGCCCACCAGGGCGCCGCCCAGCGTCTGGGCGCGCAGGGTGCGATCACCGAAGAAGTCGCTGTGCAGGATGGCGTCCTCCAGCACACCGATCTGCTCGGCGGTCGACAGCGCCGACTCCAGCCTCTCGTCCTCGCTGGTGGCCGAGGCCGCCGCGGCGCGCAGGTCGGCGAAGCTCTGCAGCAGGATGTCCAGCAGTGTGGGCGGCAGGTCCAGCTCGATGCGATGGCGGCGCAGCAGCTCGGTGGTGCGGAAGCGGACGATCTCCGCCTCGCTGGCCTTGCTCGTCACGACCGGGATCCTGACGAAGTTGAACCGCCGCTTCAGCGCCGAGGACAGGTCGTTCACGCCCCGGTCACGGCTGTTGGCCGTGGCGATGACGGAGAACCCGGGCTTGGCGAACACGATGTTGTCGGTGTCGAGCTCGGGGATGGAGATGTACTTCTCCGACAGGATCGAGATCAGCGCGTCCTGCACGTCGCTGGTCGAGCGGGTCAGCTCCTCGAAACGGCCGATCACGCCCCGCTCCATCGCCGTCATGATCGGCGAGGGGATCATCGACGCGCGGGACTGCCCCTTGGCGATCACCATGGAGACGTTCCAGGAGTACTTGATGTGGTCCTCGGTGGTGCCCGCCGTGCCCTGGACACCCAGGGTGGAGTTGCGGCAGATGGCGGCGGCGAGCAACTCGGCCAGCCAGCTCTTGCCGGTGCCGGGGTCGCCGATGAGCAGCAGTCCCCGGTCGGAGGCCAGCGTCACGATGCTGCGCTCGACGAGACTCCGCTCGCCGAACCACTTCTGCGAGATCTCCCGCTCCAGCCCGTCGGAGCGCTCGGAGCCGAGCACGAACAGTCGCACCATGCGGGGGCTGAGCCGCCAGGAGAACGGCTTGGGACCGTCGTCGACCGACTCCAGCCAGTCCAGTTCCTCGGCGTACTTCACCTCGGCGGGCGCGCGCAACATCTCATTGGTCATCGGTGGAGAGCTCCTAGGTGAGAAAGTTCTTCAGCTCGAACACGAGCTTGCGGATGTGGCCGGAGATCACCGGCGTGCCCAGGTCCTTGAGCCGCCGGCGGAACCACGGATTGACGCTCTGCCGGCCGCCGCTGCTCACCGAACCCACCGGGATGAGCCGGACGCCGGAGCGGTGCAGCGCCTCCAGCCCGGCGAAGACGGCCTCGCACTGCCATTCGTAGAAATCCGAGATCCACACGACCACGGTGTTGCGCGGGTCGGAGACCTTCGGCTGGGCCAGGGTCAGCGCGGCCGTGCCGTCGGTGCCGCCACCCAGCCGGGTCCGGAGCAGCACCTCGAACGGGTCGTTCACCCATGGGGTGAGGTCGAGCGCGCGGGTGTCGTAGGCGATCAGATGCACGTCCACCTTGGGCAGTCCCGCGAAGATCGACGCCAGGATGGTGCAGTTGACCATCGCGTCGACCATCGACCCCGACTGGTCGACGACCACGATCATCCGAGCCGGCGTGGTGCGCCTGGCGGTGCGCCGGTAGTAGAGCCGGTCGACATAGAGCCGCTGGTCCTCGGGGTTCCAGTTGACGAGGTTCTTCCAGATCGTGCGCTCGACGTCGAGGTTGCGAAAGACCCGCTTGGGCGGCACCGAGCGGTCGATGGCGCCCACGCTGGTCTTCTCGACCTGCGTGCGCAGCACCTCGGCGACCTCGTCGACGAACCTGCGGATCAGCGCCTTGGCGTTGGCCAGCGCCACCCCCGACAGGTTGGCCTTGTCACGCAGCAGTTGCTCGATGAGCGACATGCTCGGCGTGAGCCGCCTGGCCAGCACCGGGTCGGCCAGAACCTCGCGCAACCGCATGCGGCTGACCAGGTCGGCCTCCAGACCCGCCAGCACCGCGGCCGGCTCGCGATCACCCGTGCCGCCACTCGTACCGCCGGCCTGGCGGCCGCCCTCACAGCCCAGGGCCTGCTTGAACCAGCCGGCGTCCTGCTGCCAGGCCGCGAGCCGGGTCGCGGTGACCTCACCCGCCCCGGTGGCGAAGACGTTGAGCAGCAGCTTCGACACCAAAGCCGCCCTGCGCACCTCCTGGCCGGCCTCCCGCTCGCCCGGTTGCCCGCCCGATTGCTCCCCCGGCGCGAGCAGGTCCCGGAACTCCGCGGCCAGCTCGGGAAAACGCTGCACCAGGGTGTCCACGGACACCGAGGGGTCGAGCAACGCCGCGGGCAGTCCGAGATCGTCGACGACGGCCATGCCGGCGCTCTCCAGCGCGGGCTGCTCGTCGTTGTCGAAGAGGCGGGCGAGCAGCCGCCAGTAGAGCACCTGACGCCGGTTCTGCTCGGCGCTCGCCGTGCTGTTCTCGCTGTTCCGGCTCATCGTCTCAGCAATCGTCCGGCTCGTTCACGCAGCACGGCGACCGCGTCCCCCGCCCTGGCCTCGGCCTTGACCACCTTGGGGTCGGTGGGCCCCAGCGCCCAGTCGCCGGTGTGCGCCTCGATCGTCTCGCTCTTGACCTTGGCCCGCACCGCGAGCGGCTGCAGCAGCCAGCTGCCGCCGTCCCAGCGCATCAGCCCGATGCACTCCGAGGATCCGGCCACCAGTTTCGGCGTGAGCGGGCCGCAGGCGGGCAGCCCGTCGGTGTCGACGGCGAGCACGGCGCCGCCCAGGTCGAACGAGCCGTCACGGGTGACCTTGTAGTCCGTCACCAGCACCGGCTCGGCGATGAGCACCGGGTGGCGGTCCAGGGGTGGCGCGGCCGGCGCGAGCGCCCCGGCGAGGGAGACCCTGGCCACCGCGAAGGCGTCGACCGGCGCACCGGCCCGCGCCCGATCGTCATCCCACAGCAGGTCACCGCCGGCCAGCACGGGCACATCGGTGATCTCCAGGCTGCGCCGTTCGGCAAGCGCGCCCAGCAGCCGGGGATGGCGGTTCGGCAGCTTCCAGACGGCGGGACCGACGATGGTGTCCACCTTGGCGGCGGCCACGCTGGTGCGCACCAGCCGGGCCCGGCCGCCGCCGACGGGTTCCAGCACGCCGTGCACCTGCATCTGTACGGCGGTGGCGTGCTCGTGCACGTCGACGCCGAGGATCAGCAGCCGCCCCGACAGGTGCTCGGCCACGACATGCTCGCCACCCTGGCCGCCCGCCCTGGCCAGCAGCAGGGCCCGGGTCCACAGATCGGCCCAGCGCCGCATGGGAAGACGCTCCATCGTGCCGATCGGGCAGCAGGCGCGCAGCTCGGCCGCCAGGCCGTCGAGCAGCACCGCCGGCCTGCGCTGCTCCGGCACGGCCAGCAGCGCCTCGATGGTCTGGTCCGAGGCCGAGACGAGGTCGTGGTCGACGCCGCGCCAGCCGGTGATGGCCAGCTCGCACAGCCAGGACCTGGCGGCGCCGAGCAGGTTGCCCGCACCGTCCGCCTCGGGCATCGGCGCCGCCTGCCACGGGGCGCGTTCGCGCCCCAGCGCCTCGTCCAGCTCGGCCAGCAGAGCGTCGTGCACGGCGCCCAGCAGCGCGGTCCGGCCGCCTGCCAGCGTCGTCAGCTGCTCCTCGGCGATCGAGCCGGAGACGACCTTGGCCACGGCCCCCGCCGCCCCCTCGCCGATCGGGGTGAGCGCGAAGGCGCCTGCCAGGGCGGCCAGCGCCGCGGCGTGCTGCTCGGAGAGCCGGGCCAGCCCGTGCACCAGGGCCTCGTCGAAGCCGGTCACCAGCTCCAGCGCCTCCCCGAGGCCGGCCGGCTCGCCGTCCCGCAGCCGGGTCAGCTGTGCGGCGAGCATCAGCGCACCACCCTCGTGGCCGGAAACCAGTGAAGCTCGGGGATCGGCACGGTGGTGTCGGGCAGCTCCAGGTAGGCCAGGTGGCGCAGGAAACGGCTGAACACCGTGGCCGCGGGGGCGGGGCCGAGGCCGCCGCGCAGGCAGTCGATCAGGTCGGCCCCCTCGGAGACCTCGGCCCGCAGGTAACGGGCCACCCGGTCGAGGCCGTACTGCAGCACGGCCTCGGCGGTCAGGGCCCGCAGGTGCTTGCACGGGTAGGAACCGGACAGGCCGCCGCACGGACGGTTGTTGTTGGTACTGCAGCTGTGGGTGTGGGTGGCCGCGGTGACGGAGGAGACGTAGACGCGGCCGATGTCCGAGCCGCTCGACACGACACCCTGCAGCCGGCCGTCCGCCAGCTCGACGAAGGGAACCTTCGCCAGCTTGCGGGGCCGGACCGGCGGCACCACCGGCACCCTGCCGCACTGCTCCCACGCGGCCGTGCCGGCCGGCAAACAGTCGATCATGAACCGGGAACCTATCTCACCGCTCCGACAGAAATCCCGCGTAGGAACCACACCCGAGGGGATCCCCGGTGGTCGCGACTCGGCGGTGGTCATCGGCCACCCGTCGCCGGCAGCGGCCGACACCGGGTCCGGGCCGGCCGCCGATCTCGGGGAGGCTGTGGAGCGCTGGGCCACGAAGGCGTCGGAGCCGCCGTCAGGCCCCCTCAACGGGCAGCCGGTCACCGGATACCCTGGGCGCCGTGACAGAGCCACCACTGCGCGCGGACATGTTCGACGAGTTGTGCCCGTCAGACCTCTCCCCCGTCCGTTTCGGTGACAAATGGGCGGGGATGATCATCCGCTGCCTCGAGCGGGGACCGCGCAGGTTCTCCGAGCTGCGCGTCCCGCTGCGCCGGGTCACCGCGAAGGTGCTCACCCAGTCGCTGAGGTCGCTCGAACGTGACGGGCTGATCCTCCGCACCGCCCACGCAGGCCCCGTCCAGCGGGTCGAGTACGAGTTGACCCCTCTCGGGCGCAGCATGCTCGAACCGATGAACGCGGCCTGCGCGTGGTCGGCGGAACACTGGGACGAACTGCTGGAGGCCCGCGAGGCGGCCACGCCGAACCGCATGGCCCATTGATGACGACGCCGGCGCCCTCGACACGGGGTGCCGGTCGGCGGAGCCCTCGGCCTCGCCGTCCTGGCCGCCGTCGCCGCCGCGGCCACCGAGAACCCCGCGCTCCCGGCCTCCCTGACCGGCGGCTACACCACCGCCCTGCTGGCGGGCGGTGCGCTCCATCTGATCGCTCTGCTGGCCGCCGCCTTCACGATCACCTCACCGGAGCGGCGGCATCCCTGATCGGGCGCATGGCGCCGAAACGCGCGGGGAGGGTTCATCTGCTCCGCAGTTGATGGAGGGTGTGGCCGGTGGCCTGCTTGAACAGGTACTCGGCCCGTTCGTAGGAGAGCCTGCGGCGGCCGGTCTCGGGGCACAGGTCGCCGGGGGCGGGCCGGCGGCCGGGGCCGGGCCTGCGCTCGGACAGGAACAGCGGGCCGCGACGACGGCCCGCGACGAGCTGGGGGATGAGCTCGGCGGTGCCCGACCGCCAGTGAATCCAGCGGGCTCCCGGCGCCCTGCCGCGCATCCCCGCCAGGTCGAGGTCCTCGACGTTGAGCGCGAGCACCGAGCCGATCCCTGCCGCGCTCTCGTGGAGCATCAGCCACAGGGCGCGCTCACGCGGGGCGAGATCCCGCCGCTCCCACAGCGCCTCGACGCGTGGCGGCTCCATCGGGCGGGTACGCGACCGGGGTTCGGGCCGGCGGCCGATCCCGGCGGCCAGGTCCTCGCCCAGCCGGCCCCGGTCCGCGGCCCAGCCGGAGAAGGAGCGGACGGCACCTCGGTGCCTGTTCCACGTCGCGGCGGCGGCGCTCTCCCAGGCGGCGGCGAAGACCTCGGCGACCTGTCCGGCGGTCACGCCCCGCAGCGGGGTGTCGTCACCGAGATCGCGGCGGAGCCGGCTCATGGTCTGGCGGTAGGAGCGGACGGTCGCGGCGTCCAGGTCGGCACGGGCCAGGAAGGCACTCGCGGCCTCGGCCAGGGTGACCGCGCTCTCCGGCCTGGCGGCGTCCGCGCAGGCCTGGGCGCGTTCCAGCAGGATCGTGCGTTCGGGCACGTTGAGAGTGAGCGCCGCGGCCCGTTCGAACTCCCGCCGGGCCTCCTCGTGGCGACCGAGCCTGACCAGCAGGTCGCCGCGCACGCTGGGCACCCGGTGGTAGCCCTTGAGCGCCGGCTCGGCCGCCAGGGTGTCGACGAGCGCCAGCCCCGCCTCGGGACCGTGGGCCATGGCCAGCGCGACCGCCCGGTTGAGCTGCACGACCGGGGTGGGCAGCACCCGGACGAGCGTTTCGTAGAGGGCGGCGATCTGTGCCCAGTCGGTCTCCTCCGCCGTACGGGCCCGCGCGTGGCAGACCGCGATGGCGGCCTGCAGCACGTACGGGCCGAGAGGCCCGCCGGCTTGCCTGGCACGCAGCAGTGCCGCGAAGCCCCGGCGGATGAGGAGCCGGTCCCAGCGTCCGCGGTTCTGCTCGTGCAGCGCGACGGGCTCCCCCGACGGCCCCGTCCTGGCGGCCAGCCGGGATGCCTGGAGCTCCATCAACGCGATCAGTCCGTGTACCTCGGCCTCGCCGGGCGCGAGCCCGGCCAGCAGACGGCCCAGGCGCAGCGCCTCCTGGCAGAGGTCCTGGCGCATCCAGCCGTCGCCCGCGCTCGCCGCGTACCCCTCGTTGAACACCAGGTAGATGACCTCGAGGACCGACGACAGGCGCGCGGCCCGGTCCGGCCCCGAGGGGACCTCGAAGGGGACCCCGAGTTCGGCGAGGGTGCGTTTGGCCCGGACGACGCGCTGCGCGACGGTCGGCTCGGAGACGAGAAAGGCCCTCGCGATCTCGTCGGTGCGCAGGCCACCGAGCAGCCGCAACGTCAACGCCACCCGGGACTCGGCGGACAGCGCCGGGTGGCAGGAGACAAACATCAGGCGCAGGACGTCATCGCCCACCTCGTCGTCGAGTGCCGCGTCGGTCTCGGTCTCGGCCTCGGTGCCGTCCGGCCGGGTGGCGAGCTCGTGGGCGAGCTGCTCGTGCCCGCGCTCGAGCCGCTCGCCGCGCCGTAGGTGGTCGATGGCCCGACGTTTCGAAACGGCCATGAGCCAGGCACCCGGGTTATCCGGAACACCTGAGTCGGGCCACCGTTCGAGGGCGGCGAGGAGCGCGTCCTGCGCGAGCTCCTCGGCCAGCCCCACGTCGCCCAGCATCCGGACGAGTCCGGCGATGATCCTCGCCGACTCCATCTTCCAGACCTCGTCGACCGCACGATGGGCGTCCCGGGACATCACGGGCTCGATCACAGCACCCGCCGGGCCGGGTACGCAAGCGCCCGATCAGTCCTGTGGGCCGAAGACCTGCTGGATGGTGCCCTCACCCTCTCCAATGATCTTCCAGAAGCGCCGGGAGAGCTCGATGGCCTCCTGCTGCGAGCGCGCCTCGATGAGCGCGAAGCTGACGATGGCCTCCTTCGTCTCGGTGAACGGCCCATCGGTGACGGTCATCTCACCGCCGGAGGCCGAGACGTGGAGGCCGACCGGGTCCAGACCGCCGGTCGCCAGCAGCACCCCCGCCCGGGTCATCTCCTCGACGAACGCGGCCATCTCCGCGTAGACCGCCTCGCTCGGGGGTGCCGCGTCGCCGCCCTTGGTGGTCATCAGGAATCGCATCTTCATATCTCCTTCGGGTGGTCGGAGAACCGATCCTCGCCGGTTTCCAACTACGCGTCGATCGGGGCCGGCGAAAATCGACACGCCTCGCCCGACCAGGGCGGCGACCGGATGTGACAGGGAATGCACACCGCCCACGCCTCCGCGGACCGGGTTCCCGGCCGCCTCCGCCGGGTTTCACCCCGGCACCGAGCCGGGTCACGCCGACGAACCGGCGGCCAGGGAGAAGTAGGCCTCCTCCTCCTGGTCGAAGTGGAGGATCAGGACGGCGTACAGGCCGTAGAGGCAGGCACGCAGGTCGTCGAGCTGTTCCGGGCGCGGCCCGCCGGCCTCGATGAGGGCGAGGTGACTTCCCAGGCGTCGTACCAGGCGTTCGATCTCGGCATGCGCCCTGCTCATGGTCATCACGACCTCCGGGCCGCCCAGCACCTGTCCCATGGCCGGATACAGCCGCTGCTCCTCGGCCCGTTCGTGAGGCAGCAGCCGCTCGGTGAGGAACGCCTGGACCTCTCGCAGCCGGTCGAGTGACGCCGTGGGCGGGGTCCTGCCCAGCTCGTCGGCCGTCTCCCGGATCAGTTCCAGGGTCGGCCGCAGCGAGGAGTGCTCCAGCTCGAAGCGGTGCAGCAGGGATTCGGTGGCGGAGTCCATCACCGGCCGGGTTCCCCTGGTGGGGCGCAGCGCCCGTAGCGCGTTGAGGATCACCGCGATGTCGATGCCCTCCTGCAGCAGGGCGCCGGCCGCGGGCGGCAGGGCGCCGGCCGCGGCGGCCACCATGGCCAGCAGTGACAGCGCCATCCCGGTGGCCGCGCTCTGCACGGCGATGCGCCGGGAGCGGCGGGCGACGTCCATCGCGTCGGCGAGCCGGTCCAGGCGGTCGGTGGTGAGCACCACGTCCGCGGCCTGGGTGGAGGCGGCGGACCCCCGGGCCCCCATCGCCACTCCGACGTCGGCAGCCGCCAGGGCCGGGGCGTCGTTGATCCCGTCGCCCACCATCACGGTCACCGCGTCGGCCGCCTCCCGCCGTACCGCCTCGACCTTGGCCGCGGGGGTCTGCTCGGCGAGCACCCGGTCGATGCCGAGTACCACGCCCACGCTCTCGGCGACCTCGGCCCGGTCGCCGGTGAGCATGACCACCCGCTCGATGCCCGCGGCGCGCAGCCGCCGCAGCGTCCGCGCGGCGTCGGCCCGGATGGCGTCGCGGAGCAGGATCACCCCTGCCGCCCGGCCGTCCAGCGTCACCCAGACGGTCATGGCCCCGTCCAGCGCGGCCCGCGCCCGCTGGATCCGCTCCCACTCCGAGGGCGAGGAGGTCGTCGCCTTGCCGACCTCTATCAGGTGCCCGTCCACCACCCCCGTGGTGCCGGTGCCCGGCCTCTCCTGGATCTCGGCCGGTTGCGGCAGCTCGGCGCCGCGCGCGCGGGCCGCGTCGACGATCGCGGCGGCGAGCACGTGCGACGACATCTGATCCACCGCGGCGGCCAGGCGCAGCACGTCGTCGGTACGGACGCCGGGAGCGGCCACGACGTCGATCACCCGGGGCCGCCCGGCGGTCAGCGTCCCGGTCTTGTCCAGGATGAGCGTGCCTGCCTGGCCCAGCCGCTCCAGTGCTCCACCGCCCTTGACCACCACGCCGTGCCGTGCCGTGCGGGACAGCCCGGAGGCGATGGCCGCGGGGGCGGCGAGCAGCAGCGGGCAGGGGGTGGCGACGACCAGTACCGCGACGGCCCGTACCGGCTGGCCGGACAGCAGCCAGGCGGCCGCCGCCAGCAGCAGGGTGACCGGCAGGAACCAGGAGGCGAACCGGTCGGCGAGCCGTACGACGGGGGCGCTGTCGGTCTCCGTCTGCCGCGCCAGCCGCACCACTCCCGCGTAGGCGCTGTCGGCCGCGGTCCGGGTGGCCCGCAGGTCGAAGGCGGCACCGGCGTTCACCACACCGCTGCGCACCCCCTCCCCCGCGGCGTACTCCACCGGTACCGACTCCCCCGTCAGCGCCGACTCGTCCAGCAGCGCGAGATCGCCCGCCACCGCGCCGTCGACGGGGACCATCTCCCCGCTGGGGACCAGCAGCAGGTCTCCCGGGCGAACCTGCTCGACCGGTACCAGGTCCGGCGCCCCGTTCTGGTAGCGCCGGGCCGAGTGCGGTGCCCGCTCGTACAGGGCGGTCAGGTCGTGGCGGGCCCGGCGCAGGGCGTGCTCCTCCAGTGCCCGCCCGGTGGCGAGCATCACGCCGATCAGGGCACCGGCGAGGTACTCCCCCACGGCGAGCGCTCCGGCCAGGGCGAGGACGGCGATGGCGTCCACGCCCATCCGGCCGTTCCGCAGCGCCGACACCACCCATCCCGTCGCGGGCACCAGCGACACGCCGGTGACCAGTGCCCACACGATGTCGGCGGCCGCCTCCGCGCCGGTCAGGCGAAGCGCGAGACCGGCCAGCAGTCCGGCCACGGTGCCCACAAGAAGGGCGACGGCCATCAAACGTCCCATTTCCCAGCCTCCTGACGAGCCGTGCCGGGATCAGGACCTTCGGCCGCCGGGCAGGGCGACGATCACGATCCGACCACCGCCACCGGGCAGTGCGCGTGGTGCAGCACGCCGTGACTGATCGACCCCAGCAGGGCCGAGCCGAATCTGCCCATTCCCCGCGTGCCGACGACGACGACGTCCGCGGCGGCCGAGGCTTCGCAGATGGCGGCGGCCGGGTGCCGGCACACCACCGTCTGCTCCACCTCGACCTGCGGGTACCTCTCCCACCAGGGCGTGAGCGCGCCGGCGGCGATGCTCCGCGCACCGGCGAAGATGTCCTCGACCAGCGGCGCGTACGCGATGGCCCCCGGCCCCATGACGGGCACCTGCCAGGCGTGGATCGCCTGTAGCCGGGCGCCGCGCCGGACGGCCTCGGCGAAGGCGTACCCCAGCGCCGCCGTCGAGTGGGCAGAGCCGTCGAAACCGACGACGACCTGGCCGCGGGCCGGCTCCCACGCCCCCCTGACGATGACGATCGGCGCGGCCACGTGCCCGGCCAGGGCCAGGGAGACCGACCCGAGCAGCAGCCCGGTGAACCCACCCAGCCCTCGGCTGCCCACCACGATCTGCTCGGCGCCCTCGGCCTCGCGCCGGAGGATCTCCGTCACCCGGCCCTCCCGCAGCACGCTCTCCACCTCCAGGTGGGGTGCGCGCCCGCGCACCACGGCCACCGCGCTCTCCAGCACCCCCTGGCAGTGCTCGGTCACCGAATCCCGGAAGCCGGGCGGGGTCTGCAGCGGGATGTCGTAGGTCCACGGTTCGCACACGTACACGATCCGCAGCGCGCACCCGCGCCGTACCGCGTCATCGGCGGCCCAGGCGACCGCGCCCTCCCCGTGGGCCGAGCCGTCCGTGCCCACCACCACCTGCGCCGTCATGTCGCCCCCTCGGACTCCCCCTCCATCCGACCGCGTGGCGGCGTTCGCCGTAGCGGATCGATGCCCCTTTCACCAGGGACTTCCGCCCCCTGTCGCGGGCCGTCGCCCGTGGAATGGGTATTGTCGGTCATAGCAGACCGTGCAGTCTCCCCGGCTCGGCCGGCAAGATCGAAAGATCTTTCCGGACCGGCGTCCTCATCGTATGACGATCCCCCCAAGGTATGGATTTCCGTACCGTCAGCGTGTTGCCAAGGAATCAGGGGCAGGAGGGGGGACGGCCCGTGAACGCCGTTGTGATGGAATCGCTGGAACCGCTCGTCGCCGGGTTGCGATCCGAAGGTTTCACCGTCGTCGGGCCGACGGTCCGGGACGGCGCCATCCGGTTCGCCGAACTCTCCCATGCCGCGCAACTGCCCGCGGGGCGGGGCGACGATCAACAGCCCGGGCACTACCGACTGACCGAGCGTGATGACGAACTGGTGTTCGGTTTCGCCGCCAGTCCCGACTCCGCCAAGCGCTACACCCAGCCGCCCCGCCAAGCGCTGTTCCGGATGCGCGAGGCGGAGGTGGAGGAGACCCGGAGCCAAGCGCCCCGCATCGCGCTGCTGGGGGTGCGCGCCTGCGACCTGGCCGCGATCGCCGTACAGGATCGGGTGTTCCTCGGCGGCAGGCATCCCGATCCGGCCTACCGCGAGCGGCGCGAGGCGCTGTTCCTCATCGCGGTGAACTGCGCGGTGCCCGGGGGCACCTGCTTCTGCGTCTCCATGGGCACAGGACCGAAGGCCACCGCCGGGTTCGATCTGGCGCTCACCGAACTGAGCGCCCCGCACCGGTTCCTGGTCGAGACGGGAAGCGAACGGGGCGCGGAGGTCGTCGCGCCGCTCCCGCACCGGCCCGCCGGCGGCGACGACGTCACGGCCGCCGAGGAGGTCTCCGGCGTCGCCGCCACCCGGATGGGCCGCCAGGTGGACACCGACAACATCCAGGAGCGCCTGGCCGCGGCGCACGACTCACCGCGCTGGACCGAGGTCGCCTCCCGCTGCCTGGCCTGCACCAACTGCACGATGGTCTGCCCCACCTGCTTCTGCACCACGGTCGAGGACGCCACCGGCTTCGGCGGCGGGGAGGCGGAGCGGACGGAGGTGTGGGACTCCTGCTTCACGCTGGACTTCTCCGAGGTCGCCGGCTCTCCCGTACGCGGTTCGGGATCCGCCCGCTACCGGCAGTGGCTGACGCACAAGTTCTCCACCTGGTTCGACCAGTTCGGCATGTCCGGCTGCGTGGGCTGCGGCAGGTGCATCACCTGGTGCCCGACCGGCATCGACGTCACCGAGGAGCTCGGATGCATCCTATGACGCCGGCGCCCTACCGGGTGCGCTCGCGCCGCCCGGACCGGGCCGACACGGTGACCTTGACCCTCGGGCCGCTGGAGGGCCCCTGCCCGCCGTTCCTGCCGGGCCAGTTCACGATGATCTACGCCCCCGGTGTCGGGGAGATCCCGGTCTCGATCAGCGGCCGGGCCCGCGCGGGCGGGTACCTGCAGACGATCCGCGCGGTGGGCGCGGTCAGCGGGGCACTGTGCCGGACCAGACCCGGCGATGTCGTGGGCGTTCGCGGGCCGTACGGCACGGCCTGGGACGTGCCGGCCGCGGCGGGACTGGACGTGGTCGTCGCCGCGGGCGGCCTCGGGCTGGCCGCGCTGCGGCCAGTCGTCCGCGAACTGGTCGCCCACGGCTCCCGGTACGGCCGGATCAGCGTGATCGTCGGCACCCACACGCCGGCGACCCTGATCTACCCCGCCGAGCTGGCCCGCTGGCGCGAGGCCTGCGGCATCGACGTCCAGGTGACCGTGGATCACCCCGACCGCGCCTGGAAGGGGCCGGTGGGGCTGGTCACCCGGCTGATCGACCAGATCGTCTTCGATCCTCGCCGCACCTTCGCCTTCGTCTGCGGCCCCGAGGCCATGATGCGGGCGACCGCGGCCAGGCTGGTACGGCGGGGCGTCCCGGCGCGGCGGGTGGCCCTGTCGGTGGAGCGCAACATGAAGTGCGGCGTCGGCCGCTGCGGCCACTGCCAGCTCGGCCCGCTGCTGACCTGCCTCGACGGCCCGGTGCTGAGCTACGAGCGGGCGGCCGGGCTGCTGGCCGTGGAGGAACTGTGATGGCCGGCCCCGCGGCCACGCGCCGGCGTCCACGGCTGGCGGTGTGGAAGTTCGCCTCCTGCGACGGTTGCCAGCTCACCGTGCTGGACTGCGAGGACGAGCTGCTGTCGATCGCCGCCGAGGTGGACATCGCCTACTTCCTGGAGGCCTCCAGCGCGACCGGGCGCGGCCCCTACGACCTGTCACTGGTCGAGGGGTCGATCACCACTCCGGCCGACCTGCGGCGGATCCGGCACGTGCGCCGCGTGTCGAAGCGCCTGGTGACGATCGGCGCCTGCGCGACCGCGGGCGGCATCCAGGCGCTACGCGACTTCGCCGACGTACGCGAGTTCGCCTCGATCGTCTACGCCCGGCCCGACTACATCGCCACACTGGGGCGTTCCACTCCGATCTCCGCCCACGTACCGGTGGACTTCGAGCTGCGCGGCTGCCCCATCGACGGCCGGCAGCTGCTGGAGGTCGTCTCGGCCTTCCTGGCCGGACGGCGTCCCTGTGTACCGGCCCACAGCGTCTGCGTGGAATGCAAGGCCCGGGGCAACGTCTGCGTCATGGTGGCCCACGGCACCCCCTGCCTGGGCCCGGTCACCCAGGCCGGCTGCGGAGCGCTCTGCCCGGCGTTCAACCGGGGCTGCTACGGCTGCTTCGGCCCGATGGAGAGCCCCAACACCCGGGCACTCAACGCGCAACTACGCGAGCTCGGCATGAGCACCCCCGAACTGGTGCGCGTCTACCGGACGTTCAACGCCACCGAGGAACCCTTCCGCCAGGCGTCCGAGGAGGCCGGAGATGACGCATAGGTCGATCAGGATCGGCGCCCTGACCCGCGTGGAGGGCGAGGGATCCCTGCTGGTGCGCGCCCGCGACGGCCGCGTCACCGACGTGGAGCTGAACATCTACGAGCCGCCGCGCTTCTTCGAGGCGATGCTGCGCGGCAGGGCCCACACCGAGCCGCCCGACATCACCGCCCGTATCTGCGGGATCTGCCCGGTGGCCTACCAGATGAGCGCCTGCCAGGCGATCGAGTCCGCCTGCGGGGCGGAGGTGACCGGGCCGCTCCGGGACCTGCGGCTGCTGCTGTACTACGGCGAGTGGATCGAGTCGCACGCCCTGCACATCCACCTGCTGCACGCCCCCGACTTCCTGGGCTACGACAGCGGCGTGGCCATGGCGGCCGACCACCGTCCCGTCCTGGAACGGGGACTGGCGCTGAAGAAGGCGGGCAACGAGCTGGTGGCGGCCCTCGGCGGGCGGGCGATCCACCCGGTCAACGTGCGGGTGGGCGGCTTCTACCGGGTGCCCGCCCGCACCGAGCTCGCACCGCTCGCCGAACGGCTGCGCCACGCCCGCGACCAGGCACTGGCGACGGTGGAGTGGGTGGCCGGGTTCGACTTCCCCGACGTGGAGCACGGCTACCGGTTTCTCGCGCTGAGCCATCCCGCCGAGTACGCCATCCTGTCCGGCTCGATCTCGGTCAGCGACGGCACCGCCTTCGCCGCGTCCGACTGGCCCGCCCACGTCGTGGAGGAGCAGGTGCCGTGCTCCACCGCCCTGCACGCCCGGCTCGACGGATCCACCGGCTATCTGGTGGGGGCTCTGGCGCGCTACGCCCTGAACGCGCACCTGCTGTCACCGCTGGCCCGGTCGGCGGCCTCGGACGCTGGACTCGGCCCCGTCTGCCGCAACCCGTTCCGCAGCATCGTGGTCCGGGCCGTGGAGATCCTGCACGCCTGCGACGAGGCGTTGCGGATCATCGAGGACTACACCGAGCCGGACGCGCCCTCGGTTCCGGTCGACCCCCGTCCCGGAGTCGGCCACGGCGTCTCCGAGGCCCCGCGCGGCACGCTCTACCACCGCTACCGGATCGACGACGCGGGGCTGATCGCCGAGGCGGACATCGTGCCACCGACCTCGCAGAACCAGGCCCGCATCGAGATGGACCTGCGCCACCTCGTCGAGCCCCGCCTCGACCTGCCGCAGGTGGAGCTGGCGGCACTGTGCGAGCGGACGGTACGCAACCACGACCCGTGCATCTCCTGCTCGGCCCATTTCCTGGACCTGCGGCTGGACCGCTGAGGCCGGTTTCCGACAGGGGGATTCATGCACGAGCAGATCGTCATCGGGATCGGCAACGAGTTGCGGGGCGACGACGCCGCCGGGCTGGAGGTGGCCCGGCTGTTGCGCGGTGTGCTTCCGCCCGAGATTCCCGTGGTCGAGAACGGAGGTGATCCGGCCGAGCTGATCGAGGCGTGGACGGGTGCGGGCCTGGCGATCGTGATCGACACGGTGCTCTCCGGCGCGCCCCCGGGTACGGTGCGCCGGAGCACCGTCCTCGGCCCGGCCGCCTCCTCTCGGGATACCCACCGGACGCCTCCCGCCCTCGGGCACGGCAGTTCCCATGCCCTGGGCGTCGCCGACGCCGTCGCGCTCGGCCGGACTCTCCGCCGCCTGCCCCGCGAGCTCGCGCTCTACACCGTCGAGGGCGCCGATTTCGGGCTCGGGGCCCCGGTCACCCCGGCGGTGAGACACGCCATCGGGAAGCTCGCCGAGACCGTGGCCGGCCTTGTCGGCCCGGAGCGGGCGCGGTAGCGCCGGAGAACCGGGGAATTCCCCGGCGACGCGACGGCCGAGAGGAGTCACGCCCAGCCGGCCGGCGCCACGAGGTCGAGCACTCCCCGGGCCAGGACGAGGGCGGCCACGACGAGGACGAGGTAGGCGAACCAGCGGCGCAGGCGCTCGGCGTCCAGGTGGCGGCCCAGGCGGGCGGCGGCCAGCGATCCGGCCACCGCGGCCGTCGTGAAGGCCCCGATGACCGTGTAGTCCAGGCCGGCGCCGTCGGCGTGGGCGACGAACCCGGCCGCCGAGTTGACCACCACGATGAGCAGCGAGGTGCCGACCGCGGCCGTCATCGGCAACCCCAGCGCCAGCACCAGGGCCGGGATGATGAGGAACCCGCCGCCGACGCCGAACAGGCCGGTCAGCGCGCCCGCGGCCGCGCCGGCGGCGACGGACCTGGGCAGGCAGCTGCGCCAGTTCACCCCGCCGCCGGGCAGTGCGCAGGCTCCGCCGGCCGGGGCGTCGCCGGCCAGCATCCGCCAGCCGGCCACCGCCATGAGCGCGGCGAACCCGATCAGGATCGCCTGCGGGGGCAGCGTCCGGTTGATCGCGGCGCCTCCGAACGCGGCCAGGGCCCCGGCGCCGCCGAACACCGCGGCGATGCGCCAGCGCACCTGTCCGGCCCGGATGCGAGGCAGCACGGCGGTGGCCGAGGAGACGCCCACCACCAGCAGCGAGGCCGGCACCGCCGAGGCCGGTGGCAGGCCCGCCCCGTACACCAGGGCGGGCAGCGCCAGGATCGATCCGCCGCCCCCCAGCAACCCGAGCAGGACGCCGATCATCGCGCCCAGGCCGAGCGCCGCCGTCAAGAGGTCGCCTCCCGTTGCGCCAACCGGCCCAGCACCGCCTCCAGGCTGGGCCGGCGGGGGCCTCGGTTGTAGGGGAGTTTGGCCAGCAGCATGCCCATCGCGCAGGTATCGGAGAGCGCGGCGAAGGTCAGCCCGCCGCCGATCGCGGCGGCGAGCCATTTGGCCGGGGGGAACAGCGTGCTGACCAGGATCGAGGTCAGCACCAGGGATCCGGCCACCAGACGCACCTGGCGTTCCAGCTCCCAGCGGGCCCGGCCGGTACGGAGCGGCGCGCCGGTCCCCTGCCAGGCGAGGATGCCCCCTTCCAGGAGGCGCGGGGCCGCCTGTCCGGCTCCGGACAGGGCCGCCGCGGCCTGCGCGGCGCGTTGCCCGGAGCGGCAGACGAGCACCACCTGCTCCCACCGGGGGCCCTCCAGGTGGGCGCGCAGCCGTGCACGGTGCTCGCGCAGCAGATCCAGTGGCACGTTGACCGAGCCGGGGATGTGGGCGGTCTCGAACTCACCGGGGGTGCGCACGTCGATCAGCCGGGGCGCGGGTCCGGAGTCCATCAGGTGGCGCAGGGCGGCCACATCCAGCGTGGCGGGCCTGTCGGGGTGAATGGTCATGAGGTCTCCTCGATGGTCAGGCCGCTTTCGGCCGCCTGGGCGTAGTCGTCATCGATGTGTACGACCCGGCGGCCGGCGCGGGTCAGCAGGCTGCTCGCGGCGGCGGCCCGGTAGCCGGAGCCGCAGTGCACCCACACCGTCCCGTCCGGGATCTCGGCCAAACGGTGCGGTAGTTCGGGCAGCGGGAGGTGCGTCGCGCCGTCGATGTGCCCGGCGCGCCATTCGTTGCGCAGCCGCACATCCAGCACGACGTCGGGGGCGGGCAGATCGCGCACGTCACGGCCGTCGCGCACGGCGGCCAGTTCGGCGAACGTGGCGACGGTCAGCTCACCCAGCCTGGCGCCGTCGCCATCGGCCCACTGCTCGGGGGTACCGGTCGCGGCGGCGGCCGGACGGTCGATGCCGATGCGCGCCAGCTCGCGCTGGGCGGCGGCCACCTGCTCCGCTGATTCGCCCAGCAGCGTGATGGGCGCCCCCCAGGGGGCCATCCAGCCCAGCCAGGTCGACATCGGGCCGTCCAGGCCGAAGCTCAGCGTTCCGGCCAGGTGCCGCCGGGTGAACGCCTTGCGCGAGCGCAGGTCCACCACCCACTCACCGGCGTCGATACGCGCGCGCAGCCCGGCGGCGTCGGCCCGCCTCGCCGGGGTCAGGTCGACCAGGTCCGCGCCGGCGGTGTTCCTGGCGCCCATGTGGGCGTAGTAGGCGGGATAGGCGTCCAGCCCGGCGAGGGTCTGGGTGACGAAATCGTCGGCCTCCAGCCGCAGCGCCGGGTTGGCGCCGCGCTCGTGTCCCATCGTCGAGGACGCGGCGTCGGTCTGGGTGGCCGAGCAGAAGCTGCCGAACCCGTGGGTGGGCCAGACCTGCGTACCGTCGGGCAGCAGGTCGGCCAGCCGTCGCACCGAGGCGTGCTGGTGCCTGGCCAGGGCGTGGGCGTGCCGGGCGCCGAGCAGGTCGGTGCGGCCGGTGGTGCCGAACAGCAGCGACCCGCCGGTGAACACGCCCATCGGCCCGCCGGGACCGCCGAGCACGTAGGACAGGTGGTGGAAGGTGTGCCCGGGGGTGGCCACCGCGGAAAGGCGCATCGACGGTGACAGCGCCATCTCGTCGCCGTCGCTCACGGGCACCCGGTCGAAGGCGACCTCGTCGGCCGCCGCCACCAGGTAGGCCGCGCCCGTCAGTCTGGCCAGGGCCAGCCCGCCGGAGACGTAGTCGTTGTGCAGGTGGGTCTCGGCCACGTGGGTGACGCGCACGCCCAGCCGGCCGGCCAGGGCCAGGATCCGGTCGATGTCCCGTTGCGGGTCGACCACCAGAGCCACCCGCCCGTCGTGGGCCAGGTAGCTGCGGTCCCCCAGCGAGGAGGTCTCCACCACCACTGTCTCGATTGTCGTCATCGTCGCCTCTCACTTGGTCGTTGTTGTCTTCGCCGGCAGGTGAGGACCGGCCAGGCCCGGTTTTCACGCCGGTCGGCGAACTCTCGCCGGATGGGCGTCCGGCGTCGCCGCAGCGCCCCGCCCGAGGCTTCGTCACGGAGGGCGTTCAGGCCACTTCGGTGCGAATATACCCCCGGGGGTATCTTTTGGACAGAAGGATGCCACGCCTCCCATCACCCCGCCCTCCGTGCGACGGGCGGGGCGATGGTGTCACGACGCCGGTGTCACGACGCCGGTGTCACGACAGGGCCAGGAACAGTTTCTCCAGCCGCTCCTGGCTGATCGGCGGCTGCTCGCCGCGCTCACGCGCCATCTGGCACTGCTGCATGCCCGTCGATATGATCTTGAATCCGGCCCGGTCCAGCGCCTTGGAGACCGCCGCCAGCTGGGTCAGCACCCGTTCGCAGTCGTCCCCGTTCTCGATCATCGCGATCACTCCACCCAGCTGCCCCTGGGCCCGCTTGAGTCGTGTCAGCGCGTCCGACAGGACCGTCGCGTCCATATCCATCCCGCCTCACCTCCGCCCCCAATATACCCCGGGGGGTACATGGGTGCGGTGTGAGAGACCTCACGCCGGCGGTCCGAGGTGACCGGTGAACCAGTCGCAGGCGAGGGCGGCGACGTTTTCGAGTGCCCCCGGCTCTTCGAACAGGTGGGTGGCGCCGGGGACGACCTGGAGCAGGCTCTCGCAGCGCAGCCGTTCCTGCGCGGCCCGGTTGAGGTCGAGCACCACCCCGTCGGCACCTCCCACGATCAGCAGGGTCGCCGCCCGCACCTCGGGCAGCCGCGGCCCGGCCAGATCGGGCCGCCCGCCCCTGGAGACGACGGCGGCGACCTCGGAGCCCGGCTCCGCCGCCGCCCACAGCGCGGCGGCCGCTCCGGTGCTCGCCCCGAAGTAGCCGACGGGCAGGCCCGCCGCCCAGGGTTGGTCGCCCAGCCAACCGGTCACCCGGACGAGCCTTTCGGCCAGCAGCCCGATGTCGAACACGTTGCCTCTGTCGGCCCCCTCATCCAGGGTGAGCAGGTCGAACAGGAGCGTCCCCAGACCGGCGCCGTTGAGCACGCCGGCCACGTACCGGTTACGCGGGCTGTGCCGGCTGCTGCCGCTGCCGTGCACGAACACCACCACTCCCCCGGCGCCGGGCGGGACGACGAGCCGGCCGGGCAACTCGACCTGCCCGGCGTCCACCAGGACCTCCTCGTCGTGGCCGGGCGGATCGGAGGCCGCGTTCCCGTCGCGCTCCCCCGCCGCGGGCGCGGCCCTTCGAAGCAGCTCGGCCACCTGCTGATCGGTGGTCTGGGAAAAATTGACATACCAGACGCCGACCGCCAGCAGGCGTTCCGGTGTCCGCAGGCAGACCACCTCGTCGGCGACCTCGCGCAGGCTCGCGATCGTCTCCGGTGACCCCACCGGCACCGCCAGCACCACCCGTGAGGCACCCCGCGCCCGGGCGACCTGGCAGGCGACACGCGCCGTCCCCCCGGTGGCGACCCCGTCGTCCACCACGATCGCCGTACGGCCCGTCAGGTCCACCGGAGCGCGGTCGCCGCGCAGCTGGCGCGCACGGCGCAGGACCTCGGCCCGCTCATACTCCTCCACCTCGGCCGTCTCCGCGTAGGTGAGCTCCGTGAGCAGCACGATGTCGTGGTTGATGACGCGGACCCCGCCCTCCCCCACGGCGCCGAACCCGAGTTCCGGCTGGAACGGCACCCCGAGCTTGCGGACCACGATCACGTCCAGTGGCGCGTCAAGGGCCTGGGCCACCTCGAACGCCACCGGCACGCCGCCCCTGGGCAGCCCCAGAACGACCACTTCCTCATCGGCACCGACAGACCCGCGTAACCGCTCGGCCAGCCGCAGGCCCGCATCCTGACGATCGGCGAACACCGCGTCCCCCCTTCCGACGCCCCGCACACCTCCGCTTGCCGGCGGGACCTCGAGATCACGTCGCGACCGGAAACGGCGCCCACGCCCGGCTTCGCCAGGCGACCGGCCGCTCATCGGCCACCGCGGCCCCCTCGCGGCCGGCGGCGGCGAGAATCTCGCCCTTCGGCCCCACCGTCGGCCCCACCGTCAGCCGCCGACATGCCCCGGCGGGCAGGGCCGAAGATCCCGGCTCGCAGCCTCATATAGGAGAACAACCGGCCGGGCGGACCCATTTCACGAGCACCGGCCCGCTTCCCGACGGCTCTCGGAACACCGCTCCCCCGGCGGCCCACCGGGGAGGCTCAGGACAAGACGGCGCCCTCGCGCTCTTCGAGCACCCGGCCGTTCTCATCCACGATGTGGTACTCGAGCTGGCGGCAACCGATGCCCACCTTGCCGAAGGCGGCGATCAGAGCCCTCAGACGGCCCTCCGCCTCGGCGACCGTCGCTGTGGTGAGGGAACCGGACAGCAGATAGTAGGGCTCCTGATCACGGTCGTTTCCGGAGGGGAGGTGGCCCCCGGGCTGGGCGTAGAGCGAGACGATCTCGCTGTCGTAGTCGATCTCCCAGCCGAAGAAGTGGAGCGCGACGCGGACCGGGCCACCCGCCCAGACCTCCAGGACACGCGCCATGGTCATGTGGTCGTCACCGTCGAGAACCCCGGCGTACTCGACATACTCGATGTCCGCCATGTCCACGATCATCACATGGGGAGCGGCCCGCCCGCAAAGCGGGGCGTCAGCGGGAACCCGGAGGCGGGGGCACCGAGGCGGTAACGGCGTCGAACACGTACCGCGGGCCCTCCGAAGGCCGAACACCGCCAATGACGGGACTTTAGCCCCTAACGTCCCCGGTACGCCGACAGGCAGCCTGAGAGGCATGAAGCTCGACTCGGCAGGCCTTGAAGTGCTCTCCCGGCCGGAGTGCCTCGAACTCCTGGGCTCGGTCTCGATCGGACGGATCGTGTTCACCGACCGTGCCCTTCCGGCCGTGCAGCCGGTCAACTTCGTCCTCGACGACGAGACGGTGGTGATCCGCACCACCATCGGTTCCAAGCTCGCCGCGGCGGCCCGTGACGCGATCGTCGCCTTCGAGGCCGACGACTTCGATCCGTCGGCGCGTACCGGCTGGTCGGTCACCGCGGTGGGGCCCGCGCGAGCCGTGTACGAGTCGCGGGAGATCGAGCGCCTGGCCCGGCTGCCCCTGACCGCCTGGGCACCGGCAAGCCGGGACCACTACATCCTGGTGCAGACGGGCCACCTCACCGGCCGCCGGATTTCCCCTAGGCCCGTGGACCGGGACGCCGCGGCGCACGACTAGAGCGGCACGCTCCAGGTCAGGCTGGTGCCCCCCGTCTCCGGCGAGACGATCTCGAAGAAGCCGCCGAGCCGGGTCGCCCGCTCCTGCAGATTGCGCAGGCCGCTGCGCCTGCCGTCGGCGGCCAGCCCGACGCCGTCGTCCCGCACGACGAGGGTGAGCCGGTCGTCCAGCGCCTCGACGGAGACGTCGATCCTCCCGGCCCTGGCGTGCCGTACCGCGTTGGACAGGGCCTCGCGCAGCACCGCCAGCAGGTGGTCGGCGACCTCTGGCGACACGCGGTTGTCGAGCTGCCCGTCCATCCGCAGGCCGGGCATGAAGCCCAGGTGACCACGGGCGCCTTCCACCATCTCGACGATGCTGGCGCGCAGGCTGGGGGCGCCGTCCCCGCCGGGCGTCTGAAGGGCGAAGATGGTGGAGCGGATCTGGCGGATGGTCTCGTCGAGCTCGTCGATGGCGCCCTTCAGGCGGCCGGAGGCCTCCGGTCTCTCGACCAGCCGGACTGTGCTCATCAGTGTCATGGCGACGGCGAACAGCCGCTGGATGACCACGTCGTGCAGGTCCTTGGCGATGCGGTCGCGGTCTTCGAGCAGGCCCAGCCGTTCGGCGTCCTTGCGGCTCTCGGCCAGTTCCAGGGCCACCGCCGCCTGGGCGGCGAAGGCGTGCAGGGTACGCAGCTCCGACTGGACGAACGGGGTGCGGCCCGAGCGCTTGCCGAGTGACAGCACACCGCGCGCGACACCTGCCGCACCCAGCGGGACGGCCCCCACCGGGCCCATCGGCAGATGTTCGGAGAACACGTTCCGCAGTCCGCCGGCCTCGTCCGGATCGTTGACCATGAGGGGCTCGCCGTCGGCGAAGGCCTGTCCGGCCAGGGAGCCGGCGACCTGGATCTCCACCTGCTCCAGTTGCCCGGCGTTCTCGCCGTCGGCGATCGCCACCCGCAGCAGCTGCCCGCCCGCCTCCGGCAGCAGGATCGCCACGACGTCCGCGCCGGTCATCTGACGGGCGCGCCTGGCCATCAGGGTGAGGACCTCCTGGGGGTCCGCGCCGGACAGCAGGCTGGTGGTGATCTCCGAGGACGCGGCCAGCCACGTCTCCCTGCGGCGGGTCTCCTCGAACAGGCGGGCGTTCTCGATCGCCACGCCGGCCGCGGTGGCCAGCGCGACGACGATCGCCTGGTCCTCCTCGTCGAACTCGCCGCCGCCGCGCTTCTCGGTGAGGTAGAGGTTGCCGAACACCTCGTCGCGCACCCGGACCGGTACTCCGAGGAAGGAGCCCATGGGGGGATGGCCCGGAGGAAAGCCGTAGGACTCGGGGTGGTCGGAGATGCGCGTCAGGCGCAGCGGTCGCGGCTCCTTGATCAGCAAACCGAGCAGGCCGAGGCCGTGCGGCCAGTGCTCGATCCTGGCGATCTCCTCCTCGCTGAGCCCGACCGGGATGAACTGCACCAGCGTGTTCTCCTGGCCGACCACGCCCATCGCGCCGAAACTGGCGTCCACCAGCCTGGTCGCGGTCTCGACGATGCGGCGCAGCACCGTCTCCAGGTCGAGGTCGCTGCCGACCGCCACGACCGCCTCGAGCAGGGCGTGTACGCGGTCGCGGGTGGCGAGTACCGCTTCGAGCCGGAGCTGTAGCTCCGACAGCAGTTCGTCCAGCCGCATGTTCGGAAGCAGGGGGTGGGAGTCGGTGTCTGCCATGTTCGGGAGTCTCGCACCAAGACGGCAAAACGCCCACCCCGATCATGGGGTGGGCGTCTTGGGGCCCGGTCAGCGCAGGAAGGGGTAGTTCCGCACCAGGGAGGTGCTGCTCCACCACCTGCCGATGCCGAGGGTGTCACCGGCGCCCGCCATCGCCAGTCCGGCGAGCACGACGATGTAGACGATGTGGTCGTCCATGAACGGGTTGGTGGCCAGGGGCAGCTCGGCGGCCCACATCAGGATCAGCATCAGGCTCCCGGCGACGGCGGCGATCCGCATGCCGGCCCCCAGGATGAGGGCGACGCCGACCCCAAGCAGGCCGAGCATGAACAGCCAGTCGACCCAGACCTGCCCGGCCAGGCTGGAGAAGAGGCCGCCGAGGGCGTTCTCACCGGTGCCCTTGAGGAACCCGGTCGTGGGACTGCCCCCGGCGATCCAGGCGCGGTCGGCGGGGGTGGCGAATCCCCAGCCGAAGGTCTTGTCGAGGAACGCCCACAGGAAGATCCATCCGATCGAGATGCGCGCGATCGCCCAGACGTAGTCGACCGGACGCGTCGCCGCCGAAGGGGTGACGTTCGTGGCGGACTGCTTGGAGGGAACGTCCCGACCGTGCCTGGTGGCCATGACGGCCCCTTTCGGTAGTTTTTCGCGGTCTCTGTTGTGTCTTCATCACATCGTTTTTCAGGGTCGCCGCGCAGTGCCGTACGGCTCGCTCCCGGACTGCGAAGGTCATCGTGTTCATGGGACCTTCGGCCTCTCACCCCGCGACCCCCGCCAGGACCCCGCCGCCCCCCTGCTAGGACCTGACGACGGCGACGGAGCAGCGGGCGTGGTGCAGGACACCGCGGCTGACCGAACCCAGGAACAGCGAGCCGAGGGCACCGCGGCCGTGGGAGCCGACGACGAGCAGGTCGCAGGTATCGGAGGCGTCACTGAGGGCCTCGACCGCGTGGGCGCGGCGCACGTCCTCGATCACCTTCACCTCGGGGTACCTCTCCCGCCACTTGGTGAGCCGGTCCGTCACGAGCTTGTCGTGGGCGGCGCGGAACTCGTCCATGTCATAGACGATCTCCGGGGCGTAGATGTGCACCGGCACCTGCCAGGCGTAGAGGGCGCGCAGGGTGCTGCCGCGCAGCCTGGCCTGCTCGAAGGCGTAGGCGAGGGCGGGCTCGCAGGCCTCGGAGTCGTCGAGGCCGACCGTGATCTCGCCGTGTGTCCCGGTACGGCCCGGACGGACGACGACGACCGGGCAGTGCACGTGGCCGGCGACGTGGACGCTGACCGAGCCGATCACGGCTCCGGCGAACCCGCCGAGTCCCCTGGTCCCCACGACGATCTCCGTGGCGTCCTTTCCCTGCTCGCGCAGGACCAGCGCCGGCGGTCCATCGATCAGCTTGGTGGTCACCTCGATGCCGGGTTGCCGGGAGCGGGCCGTCTCCTCCGCGGCGGCCAGCACCTTCCGGGAGGACTCGGTCACCGCGTCCTCCCACTCGGGGGCGGGGAACTTGGGGATTTCGTTCGGCCAGCGCTGCACGGCGGTGACGATGCGCAGTGGCAGGCCCGTCCGGGCGGCGTCGTCAGCCGCCCACTCGACGGCAGCGGTCGCGTTACCGGAGCCGTCGGCTCCAACAATGATCAAATTAGACATCGATCCTCCTTATTCCCATCTGACCTTTGCCAAACCTGCCGCCCCCAGGGCCGGAAGTCCCTTTCGGCCCGCGTGACGGCAGGGCCTTTCGTCACCCCGCGGCGAAACCGGACAGCGCCGCGTCGTCAAGGAGAAGCTGCGGGAGACCCCGTCTCCCGGCGCCTGCGACGTCCGCCGACCGGGTCAGCCGCGGGTGAGCACCACCTTGATCGCCCCGGTCTCCTGGGGGTGGGAGAACACCTCGTAGGCCTTCTCCATGTCGTGCAGCGCGAAGTGGTGGGTGACGAACCGGCCGCCGTCCAGCAGGCCCGCCCCGAGCATGCTCAGCAGCGTCGGCGTGGAGTAGGTGTCGACCAGGCCGGTGGTGAAGGTGAGGTCGCGTGCCCACAACTCCTCAAGGTGCAGGGTGACGGGCCTGCCGTGCACACCGACGTTGGCGACGTGGCCGCCCGGCCTGACCAGGCGGGCGCAGAGCTCGAAGGTTTCCGGCACGCCGACGGCCTCGATGGCGACGTCGGCGCCCAGGCCGCCGGTCAGTTCGGCGACCTTCCCGGCGGGATCACCGTCCGCGCCGATCACCACGTCCGCCCCGAAGCGGGTGGCCGCCTCCAGCCTGGCCTCGGCCAGGTCGACGGCGATGACGCGGCTGGGGCTGTAGAGACGGGCGGTGGTGATCGCGGCCAGGCCGATCGGGCCCGCGCCCACGACGACCACGGTGTCACCGGGGGCGACCCTGCCGTTCAGAACACCGACCTCGTAGGAGGTGGGCAGGATGTCGGCCAGCATGAGCACGGCCTCGTCGCCGATCCCCTCGGGCACGAGATGGGTCGAGGTGTCGGCGAAGGGAACGCGTACGAACTCGGCCTGCGTCCCGTCGATGTGGTGGCCGAGGATCCAGCCGCCGCCGCCCAGGCACTGCCCGTAGGAGCCCGTACGGCAGTAGCGGCACCGCCCGCACGCCGAGACGCACGAGACCAGGACGCGGTCGCCTGGCTTCAGCGCGACCCCGGCGCCGACCTCGGTGACCGTGCCGACCGCCTCGTGGCCCAGGATCCGGCCCGGCTCGACGGCCGGCACGTCCCCTTTGAGGATGTGCAGGTCGGTGCCGCAGATCGTCACCGCGTCGACGCGGACCACCGCGTCCGTGGGCGTCTGGATGCCCGGCTCGGGGACCTCCTGCCACGATCTCCTGCCGGGGCCCCGATAGACCAGCGCTTTCATGATCCACCCCTTCGCCTCTCGCCGCCGTCAAGCGGATGTGGCCCTCTCCGGCCGTCCGGTCAGGTGTGCCGGGGTGCCGTGACGGCGGGTGTCACGACCAGCGGGCAGACGGCGTGCTGCAGCAGCGAGTGACTGACCGAGCCCAGCAGCAGTCCCGCGAGGCCTCCGCGACCACGTGATCCCACGACCAGCAGATCGGCCTGTGCCGAGGCGTTCTTCAGCACGTCCACCGGATGCCCGTGCTCCATCTGCTCGGTGACCTTGACATCCGGATAGCGCTCTCCCCAGCCGGCCAGCGCCTCGGCCAGCAGCCGCCGCTCCCCCTCGGCCGCTTCCTCGGCGGACGCCAGGGCGAACGGCCCTCCACCGGCGACGGGCTGGTTCCAGGCGTGCACCGCCCGCAGGCCGGCACCGCGCAGGGACGCCTCGGCGAAGGCGAACTCGATGGCGGACGCGCCCGCCACGGAGCCGTCGACTCCGACGACCACCTCACCGCCTGGCCGCGCGGGCGTCCTCCGTACGACGGCGACCGGGCAGGTGGTATGCCCGGCCACGCCCAGCGCGACCGACCCCAGCAGCATGCCGGAGAAACCGTCCCGGCCGTGACTGCCGACCACCAGGAGGTCGGCGTCCTGCGCGGCCTTGATCAGGACGCCCCTGGGGTCGCCCGGCAGCAGCGACGACTCCACCCTGACCCGGCTGTCCTCCTCGCGGGCCCGGTTCAGCGCGTCCGTCAGCACGGACGTGGCCCCGTCGCGCATCCACCGGCCAACGTCGGCGTACGGAGCGTCCTCGGTCATCTCCAACGGCCAGGCCACCATGACGTGCACGACGCGCAACCCGGTGTCGCGTAGCCCGGCCTCCCGCACGGCCCAGCTCACCGCCTCAAGCGCGGCCTGTGAGCCGTCGACTCCCACCAGGATCATGTTGTTCCCCCTTCGAACCTCCGGCCGCCCCCGCGGCGGAAAGCCGGTGCAGGTCTCCTACCCCCGTGGCCTCCGGTCACCCGGATGAGGCGCGCGGCCCCCGGCCGGTGGACCTGGTCGATCTGACGACCGCGACGGGGCCGCGGGCATGGTGGAGAACCTCGCGGCTGACCGATCCCAGAAGGACCGAGCCGACGGCACCGAGGCCGCGAGAACCCACCACGAGCAGGTCCGCCCGTGCCGAGGCGGCCAGCAGTGTCGGCACCGGGCGCGCACGCGTCACCTCCGAGACGACCTCGACCGCGGGAAACCGCTCCTGCCAGCCGGCGAGCCGCTCCTCGGCCATCCGGCGCTGTGCGTACCGGATCTCTTCGGTGTCCCCGGCCGCCTCCGGCGAGAACGCGTGGGGCGTCTGCCAGGCGTAGACCGCGCGCAGCCCGCATCCGCGCAAGGCGGCCTGCTCGAAGGCGAACCCGAGGGCGGGTTCGCACTCGGCGGAACCGTCGACACCCACGACCACCTCGCCGTAGGCCTCGGCACGCCCCTGCCTGACGACCACCACCGCACCGCATACGTGGCCCGCCAGCCGGACGGGAACCGAGCCGAGCAACGATCCGGCGAAACCGCCCAGGCCACGGTTGCCGACCACCAGTTCGACCGCCGTTTCCGCCTGCCCGCACAGAACGTCGGACGGCGTCCCCTCGATCAGCTCGGTGGTCACCCGGACATCCGGCCTCCGCTCCGTCGCCGCCTTGACCGCTTCGGTGAGCACCTGCTCGCCGAAGCACGCCAGCCGGCCGGGCCGGGCCGGCGCGGGAAACTCAACAAGATCGTGCGGCCAGCGGTCCATGGCGTGGACGATCCGCAGGGACACCCCCCGGCGGACGGCGTCGTCGACCGCCCACTCCAGGGCCGCGGTGGCGGCGGCCGAGCCATCCGTTCCGACAGCGATCGATTCGGTCATCACTTCCCCCGCTGCCCATCGGATCGCGGCACCGGCGGTTCCCCCAGGGACGATCGTCCCCGGACGAGGGGACCTTTGTCCCCTTTCACATGTAATGCCCGACCTCCCGACGAAGGTCCCTGCGCCATAGGGCCGATCAGCCCTAAAACCGCCGTGAACAGTGCCGTACCGTGCAGACGGAAGGGGTACCCATGACTCTCCCGGCGGTCAGGGCGGGCCGCTTCGACTCCGCTCCCATCACCGGCGTCGGCCTCGTCACCGATCTGGCACAACCACAACTTCACGGGAGAAGACGTGAACCCCTGGCTCCTCACCTATGACGGCTTCGACCCCGCCCGGGAGGGGGTGCGAGAGGCGCTGACGACGCTCGGCAACGGCTACTTCGCCACCCGGGGCGCCACGCCGGAGTCACAGGCCGACGGGGTGCACTATCCCGGCACCTACGTCGCCGGCTGCTACGACCGGCTCGTCTCCCAGGTGGCGGGACACCCGGTGGAGAACGAGGACCTCGTCAACGTGCCGAACTGGCTGTTCCTGACCTTTCGCGCCGAAGGCGGCGACTGGTTCGCTCCCGGCACCGCCGAGATCCTGACCCACCGCCACACACTCGACATGCGCCAGGGAACTCTCACCCGGTTCCTGCGGATACGCGACCCCCAGGGCCGGGTCACCCGAGTGGAACAGCACCGCCTGGTCTCGATGGACGACCCACACCTGGCCGCCCTCACGATGACGATCGTTCCGGAGAACTGGGACGGAGCGCTGGAGATCCGCTCGGCACTGGACGGGCGCGTCACCAACGCCGGAGTCGCCCGCTACCGCGAGCTGGAGGGCCGGCATCTCGTTCCGATCTGCGGGCACGCCGCCCACGGCGTGATCGAACTGCTGACCCGCACCGCCACCTCCCGCGTGGAGATCGCACTCGCCGCCCGCACCACACTGGCCGACGGGCGCTGCCGCGCCGACGTCGAGGAGGGCTGGGTCGGCGATGACCGCACCGTCGAGGTGAAAGCCGGTGACGAGGTCACCGTGGAGAAGATCGTGGCCCTCTACACCTCCCGCGACAGGGCGATCTCCGAGAGCGAGGCCGCCGCGAGAAGCGCCGTCGTGCGCGCGGGCGGCTTCGCCACCCTCCTCAAGCGGCACATCCGGGCCTGGGACCGGCTGTGGCGGCGGGCGCACGTCACCGCCCAGGACACCGAGGTGCAGCAGATCCTCAACCTGTACGTCTTCCACCTGCTGCAGACGGCCTCCCCGCACATCGCGGAACTCGACACCGGCCTACCCGCCCGGGGCCTGCACGGCGAGGCCTACCGGGGCCACGTGTTCTGGGACGACCTGTTCGTCATCCCCTTCCTCGCCCCGCGCCTGCCCGAAATCACCCGGGCACTGCTCAGGTACCGGTGGCGCCGCCTGCCCGAGGCACGCTGGGCCGCCCGCGCCGCCGGATACGCCGGAGCGATGTTTCCCTGGCAGAGCGGAAGCGACGGCCGGGAGGAGACACCGCGCCTGCACTTCAACCCCCGCTCCGGCCGCTGGCTGCCCGACCGCTCACACCTGCAGCGCCACGTCGGCCTGGCCGTCGCCTTCAACGTGTGGCAGCACTACCAGGCGACGAAGGACACCGCCTTCCTGGCCGGTTTCGGCGGCGAACTGCTGCTGGAGGTGGCCCGCTTCTTCGCCTCACTCGCGACCTTCGAGAAGGGGCGCTACGCGATCCGCGGCGTGATGGGCCCGGACGAGTATCACGACGGCTACCCCGACCACGCCGAACCCGGGCTGGACAACAACGCCTACACCAACGTCATGACCGCCTGGTTGATGCGCCGGGTCCTGGACATGATCGGCCTGGTCGGCGCCGAGGGGGTCGGCGAACAGGAGATCGAACTGTTCACCGCCATGACCCGGCGGATGCGGGTGGACTTCCACGAAGGGGTGATCAGCCAGTTCGAGGGATACGCGGGCCTGGAGGAGCTGGACTGGGCCGCCTACCGGAAGAAGTACGGAGACATCCGGCGACTGGACCGCATCCTCGAAGCCGAAGGCGACACGCCGAACCGGTACAAGGCCTCCAAACAGGCCGACGTGCTCATGCTCTTCCACCTGCTCGGCGAGGAAGGGCTCGACGAGATCCTGACCGGCCTTGGCTACGAGTGGAACGCCACAATGGCCAAGGACACCGTGGACTACTACCTGGCCCGCACCTGCCACGGCTCGACGCTGAGCGCCGTCGTCCACGCCGGAGTGCTGGCCCGCCTGCGCCCCGGCGCCTCGCACCCCTTCCTGGTGGAGGCGCTGAACAACGACGTGCGAGATCTCCAGGCGGGAACCACCTCCGAGGGAATCCACCTGGGAGCGATGGCCGGGGTGGCCGGCCTGTTCGAGGCGAAAACCTGAGCGTCCGCCCTCGCCGCCGGCTCAGCACCGAAGACGTCCGCGCCCACCGCACGATGGCGGGGATCCTCGTCCTTACCACCGGCACTCCAGGAAGGATAATCTCAGGACATGATTCGCGTGTTCCTGGTCGACGATCACGAAGTGGTACGGCGCGGCGTGGCCGCACTGCTGGAGTCCGAAGGCGACATCGAGGTGATCGGCGAAGCGGGGACCGCCGAGTCGGCGATAGCCCGCATTCCAGCGCTGCAACCGGACGTCGCGGTTCTGGACGTGCGCCTGCCCGACGGCAACGGGGTGGACGTGTGCCGTGAGGTCCGCTCCAAGATGCCGGGACTGGCCTGCCTGATGCTGACCTCCTTCGCCGACGACGAAGCCCTGTTCAACGCCGTGATGGCGGGCGCCTCCGGCTATGTGCTCAAACAGATCCACGGCTCAGACCTGGTCGGCGCCGTACGCACGGTGGCGGGCGGCGAATCGATGCTGGATCCGCAGACGACCTCCGCCATGCTGGCGCGGCTGCGCGAACAGGCCGTCAAGAAAGACCCGCTGGCCGCTCTTTCCGACCAGGAACGCCACATCCTGGAACTGATCGGCGAAGGCCTGACCAACCGGCAGATCGGCGAGCGAATGTACCTCGCCGAGAAAACGGTCAAGAACTACGTCTCCAACCTGCTGTCCAAGCTGAACATGCAACGCCGCACCCAGGCCGCCGCCCTGGTGACACGGCTGAAGACCAACCACCCCGAGTGAGCGGACCTCCGGCTAGGTGAGGGACGCGCTCCAGATCAGGCGGGTCCCCGCCTCCGGAGAGGACTCGACCGAGAAGGAGCCGCCCAGCCGTTCGGCCCGCTCCTTGAGATTACGCAGCCCACTGCGCCTGCACCCCCCGGGCACCCCGGCCCCGTCGTCCACCACGGTGAGAACGAGCCGATCGCCTTCGATCTCAACGGTCACCTCGGCCCTGGAGGCCCTGGCATGCCGCACGATGTTGGACAGAGCCTCCCGCAGAGCGGCCAGCAGGTGCTCCGCGACCCGCTCCGGCACGCCACCGTCCAGCGGGCCCTCCAACATCAGGCCCGGCATGAACCCCAGATGGGCCCGCGCGTCCTCGACCAGTTCCACGATCTGCGCGCGCAGGCCGCGACCGCCTTCCTGAAGGGGGGCCTGCAGGGCGAAGATCGTCGAGCGGATCTGCCGGATGGTCCCGTCCAGCTCGTCGATCGCGTTGCGCAACCGCTCGGAGGCCTCGGCGCGCTCCACGAACCGCGCGGTGCCCATCAGCGTCATGGCGACGGCGAACAGCCGTTGAATCACCACGTCGTGCAGATCCTTGGCGATCCGGTCACGATCCTCCAGCAGGCTCAGCCGCTCGGCGTCCACCCGCCTCTCCGCCAGCTCCAGGGCGACCGCGGCCTGCCCGGCGAAGGAGTGCAGGGTGCGCAACTCCGCCTGGCTGAACGGGACACATCCCGGATGCCTACCCAGCAGCAGCACACCCCGCACCCCTCCGGCCGCGCCGATCGGCACCGCGGCCACCGTACCCGGCGAGACACGGCCGGCGATCACGGCCGGAATCCCCGCCTCGGCCGAATCGGTGACCATGAGCGGCTCACCGCTGGTGAAGGCCAGGCCGGCGAGAGAGTCGGCGACAGAGGTCTCCGCATGGGCCGCCTGCTCCCCACCCGGCCCATCGGCGACGACCGCGCGCAGGACCTGCCCGCCCTCCTCGGGCAACAGGACCGTGACGAGATCGGCACCGGCCATCCGCCGCGCTCGCCGGGCGATCAACGTGAGCACCTCTCCCGGCTCCGCCCCCGACAGCAGGCTGGTGGTGACCTCCGCCGAGGCCTGCAGCCACATCTCCCGCCGCCGGCTCTCCTCATACAGCCGGGCGTTCTCGATCGCGACACCGGCGGCGGTGGCCAGCGCGGTCACGATCGCCTCGTCCTCGTCGTCGAACTCCCCTCCCCCACGCTTCTCCGTGAGGTAAAGATTTCCGAAAACCTCCTCACGCACCCGGATCGGCACTCCCAGAAACGACCCCATCGGCGGATGGCCGGGCGGAAAGCCGTGCGACTCCGGATGATCACAGATGCGGGCCAGCCGCAGCGACTGCGGTTGCCTGATCAGCAGGCCGATCAGGCCAAGGCCGTGCGGCCAGTGCTCGATGCCCGCGATCTCCTCCTCGCTCAGCCCCACCGGGACGAACCGAACGAGCGTGTTCTCCTCACCGATCAGCCCCAGGGCGCCGTAGGTGGCGTCGACAAGGGAGATCGCGGTCTCCACGATCCGGCGCAGCACGGTCTCCAGATCAAGCTCACCGCCCACCGAGACGACCGCGTCCAGCAGCGCGTGCACCCGGTCACGGGTGGCGAGCACCGCCTCCAGACGCACCCTCAGCTCCGACAGCAGCTCGTCCAGCCGCATGTGCGGTACGAAGGCGCCGGGTTCGAACTCCCCCATACTGCGAAGTCTCGCACCCCGGCACGGAAGATGCGCTCACTTCAAGATCAAAAACCGTCGGACCAGCGGAGACGCGGTTCCACCGTGGGTACATAGCCTCATACGCGCGCGATCCGGTCTCCGTCCCAAGGTGGTGCTCATGGCAGAACCCATCATCGTCGGCGTCGACGGCTCGGACTCCTCACTCCAGGCCGTGACCTGGGCGGCACGAGAGGCCGCCCTGAGGAACGCGCCCCTGCGCCTCGTACACGTCACCCTCCGCTGGGCCTACGACGTCCCCCTCGTCCCGCAACCCGCCCACTGGGGACCGGCGGCGGAGTCCACCGCCCGGAGGCTGCTGCGCCACGCCTCCGAACAGGCCCGCGCCGCCGCCCCCACCGTGACGGTCGACACCGAGATCGCCGACGGTGCCACCGCAGAGGCGATCATCGCCGCGGCCGGGACCGCACAGATGATCGTCGTCGGCAGCCGGGGCCGCGGCGGATTCGCCGGGCTGCTGCTGGGCTCGGTCAGCCGCGCCCTCGCCGATCGTTCCCCCCGCCCGGTGGTGGTCGTGGGCGAACCCCGCACCGAGCACGGCACCGAGATCGCCGTCGGCGTCACCGGACGCCCCGGCCAGGAAGGCACCCTGGAGTTCGCCTTCCACGAGGCCACTCTGCGCGGCCTCCCCCTGCGGATGGTGCACGCCTGGACCCATCCGGCCGTCCGGGCCCCCGGCGACATGCAGCCGCTCGTCTTCGACCTCGAAGGCGTCGGCCAGGAGGAGGCACGCCTGCTGGCCGAGTCCATCGGCGGCTGGCGGGAGAGGTTCCCCGACGTGCCCGTCGTCGAGCAGGTGGTACACGAACATCCGGCCAGGGCGCTCATCGACGCCTCGGCCTCCGCCGAACTGGTCGTCGTGGGCGCCCCCGGGCCGGCGAGGATTCTCGGATCGACGGTGCACGCCCTGCTCCCCCATGCCCACGCGCCCGTGGCCGTCGTCCAGCAGGCGCCCCCGCACACGCGCCGGGCTTGAGTTCTCGCTTCAGCCTGCTGTTTTTATGAAGCTTTTTCTGCTTTTAGTCATTAAATCCTGACCAGTGGCTTTACATTGTAGATTAACAAGTATGGCCGTTCCATCCGACGGAGTCGGGTGGAACGACCGCCTGGAACCTCAGGCCACCCGGCCAGGAGAGCACGGCCGCCTCCCCTGGCCGGGCGTCGCTCAGCCGGCGTTCACCGGCCGGTAGGTGAGGATGACGACTCCCGAGTCGAACGTCGCGGTGTCCGTGAGCTCCAGGGTCGCCTCGGTGCCCTCACGGAACAGGCGCTCCCCCTGGCCACGGACGACCGGGCAGAGCCAGATCCGGTACTCGTCGAGGAGACCGTGCTCCATGAGCGTGTCGGTGAGCCGGCCACAGCCCCAGATCAGGATGTTCCCGCCGAACTGCTCCTTCAGCTTGGCCACCTCGGTGACGAGGTCGTCTCCGTGGATGATCGTCGAGTTGTTCCACTCGGCCTTCTCCAGGGTCGAGGAGACCACGTACTTGGGAATGCTGTTCACCCGGTCGGCGTAGGGGTTACCGCTCATCGACGGCCAGGCCTGCGCCATGCCGTCGTAGGTGACCCGTCCGAGCAGGAGGGCCTCGGCGGCGAAGACCAGGCCGAGGGCGTACTCGCCGCTCCCCGCGTTCGCGTACTGCATGGACCACAGGTGGGGGTTGTCGATGAAGCCGTCGAGCGTCGCGTAGGTCGAAGCGATGATCTTACCCATTGGTCTCTCCGTGGTTCCGGCGTTCGGCGAACGCGCTGTTGTTCGAAACGCCCCGCGGCCTTCCGCGGCGCGAGGGATCTCCGACGGCTGTGTGCCGCCTGGTTCAAATGGTGTAAGGGCGTTTGGCGCGGGCCTCGCGTAGTGCGTGGGCCCACCAGATCAGCTGGTCCAGAGTGGTCTTGACCGCGGTGTCGCACGGCGCGCCGGCCCTGGGCCAGCTGCCGTCGGCGGCGAACTGCTCCCAGTAGCGGGGCAGCGCGACACCGTCGCGGATGGCCACCGCGTGCAGCTCGGTGAACACCTCACGCAGCTGCGCGGCGGCCAGCAGACCGCCGGAGTCGTTGCCGTAGGAGACGAACGCGACGGGCTTGGCCCGCCACTCCGGGTAGAACCAGTCGATGGCGCTCTTGAGCGGAGCGGGAAAGCTCCGGTTGTACTCGGGAGTCACCACCACGAACGCGTCGGCGTCGGCCAGGCGCGGCGCCAGCGCCGCCACCGGGGCGGGCGGCGCCTCGTCCTCGCCCGTGAGCGTGCCGGGCAGGGCGACCTCGGCCAGATCGATCAGGTCGATCTCCAGATCGGCCCGCCTGCGCGCCCGTGCCACGAACCAGGCCGCCACCGTGGGGCCGAACCGGCCGCGACGGGTGCTGCCGACGATGACCGCCACCCTCAACCGGTCACCCTCGTGCGACTCCGCCATCTCCGGCCTCCTTCGCTCCCGTGTCCGGCTCGATGTGCTCCACCCTGCCGGGAAGGACTTACGGTCTCCTTCTCGCGGGCTTACCGTCGGCCGTTGTGATCGACATGAACCCGGCGAGCCGTTCCTCTATGTCGGGCTATCGTGTCGATCATGCGTTTTGGGATACTGGGGCCGCTGGCCGTGTGGGCGACGGACGGCCGGCCCGTCACGGTCCCCGGAGTGAAGGTCCGCGCCCTGCTGGCCGACCTCCTCCTGCACGAGGGACGCCCGGTGCCCGCCGACCGGCTGATCGACGACCTGTGGGGCGAGGAGCCGCCGGCCAATCCCGCAGGCGCTCTGCAGGTCAGGGTCTCGCAGCTACGGCGCGCGCTGGAGGACGCCGAACCTGGTGGCCGGGAGCTGGTCGCACACCACCCGGCCGGATATCTACTGAAGGCCGACACCGACGCCGAAGGCTTCCGGTCGCTGGTCGCCGAGGCGGGAAGGACCGGCGACCCGCGGACCAGGGCGGCGCTGCTCACCGACGCGCTCGCCCTGTGGCGCGGCCCCGCCCTGGCCGACTTCGCCGACGAACCCTTCACCGGCCCCACCGTCGCGCGCCTGCACGAGGAGTTGCTCACCGCCCACGAAGACCACGCGGAGGCCCGCCTCACCCTCGGCGAGCACGCCCGGCTCGCCGCCGAACTGGGCGACCTGCTCACCCGGCATCCCCTGCGAGAACGGCTGCGCGCCGCCCACATGCGCGCCCTCTACCGCTCCGGGCGGCAGACAGAGGCGCTCCGCAGCTACGAGGAACTCCGCGACCAGCTCGCCGGCGAGCTCGGCCTCACCCCCGGCGCCGACCTCAGCGCCCTGCATCGGGCCATCCTCACCCAGGACCCCGCCCTCGACCCGCCGGCGCCCCCTGTCGCGGCCGGCCCCGCCACCAACCTGCCCACCCCTCTCACCCCCCTGATCGGCAGGGACCGCGTGGCCACCGAGATCCGCGCCCTGCTGGGCACCAACCGCCTGGTGACCCTCACGGGTCCCGGCGGAGTGGGCAAGACCCGCCTCGCCGTCAAAGTCGCCGGAAACCTGACCGACCCCTCCCCCGATTCGCCCGCCGTCCCCTTTCCCGACGGCGTGTGGCTGGTCGAGCTCGCCTCGCTGGACCCGTCCGGGATGTCGGACGCGGTGTCCCGGCTCGCTGAAACGATCATGACGGTGCTGGACGTCCGATCTCCCCTCACCCCGTCGGAGCCGACGTCCCCTCGGGACCGGCTCACCGGCGCCCTGCGCTCCCGGCGGCTGCTCCTCGTACTCGACAACTGCGAGCACCTCGTCGAACCGGTCGCCGAACTCGTCCGGCACCTGCTTGGCGCCATCCCCACGCTGTGCGTCCTCGCCACCAGCCAGGAACCGCTCGCGCTGACCGGCGAGACGATCTGGAACGTCCCGCCCCTGGACACCCCCCGCCTCTCCGACACCGACCTGCAGGCACTGCGAAAGAACGGTTCCGTGCAGCTGTTCGTCGCCCGGGCATCCGCCGCCGGCGGAGACTTCGTCCTTGACGCCGACACCGCCCCGGCGGTCGCGACGCTCTGCCACCGTCTGGACGGCATCCCGCTGGCTCTGGAACTGGCCGCCACCAGGGTCCGTGCCCTGGGGGTGCACAACCTCGTCGACCGCCTCGACGACCGCTTCCGCCTCCTGGCGGGCGGGCACCGCGGCGCCCCACCCCGCCAGCAGACCCTGCACGCCATGATCGACTGGAGCTGGCAGCTCCTCACCCCTCCGGAACGTCTCACCCTCCAGCGCCTGGCCGTGCACACCGGCGGCTGCACCCTGCACGCCGCGGAGAACGTCTGCGCCGCCGAGGACCTCGCCTCCGCCGACGTCCCCGACCTCCTGGCACGCCTGGTCGACCGTTCCCTGGTCACCGTCGTCCACGCCGCCGACGGCCCCCGCTACCGTCTCCTGGAATCGGTCGCCGCCTACTGCGCGGAACATCTCCGCCGGACAGGCGAGCTCGAACGCCTGCGGCAACGCCACCGGCACCACTACACCGACCTCGCCGAACAGGCCGCGCCGCACCTGTACGGACATCGGCAGCGACACTGGCTGCACCGCCTGGACGCGGAGACCGCCAACATCCGCACCGCGCTCGACACCGCCCTCGGCGAGAAGGACGCGGCCGGCGCGCTACGCCTGGTCAACGCGATGGCCTGGTACTGGTTGCTGCGTGGACGACTGACCGAGGCCCGGCGATCTCTGGCCGCCGCACTGGCCCTCACCGAGGAGACGCCCGCCCCCCGGGCCTCCGCGCTCCGCGCCGGCGCGCTGGCCTGGGAGACCGGGATCGGTTTCCTCCACGGCGACGTCGCGGACCGGGAGGATCGCCGCCGCGCGGTCCTGTCGATGTACGAGGACGCGAACGATCCCGCCGGGCGTGCCAGGGCCGAGTGGTTTCTGGCCCACACCGGCATCGACCTGGGCGACCTGTCGGCCGCGGAGGACCTGCTGGACCGAGCGCTGCCGGCCTTCCGGGCGACCGGCGACCGGTGGGGGACGGCCGCGGCCCTCGCCACCCGGGCCAAGCTCGCGCACGTACGAGGTGACCCGGCCGCGCTCGGACGCGACGGCGAACGGAGCGCGGAGCTGTTCGGCGAGCTCGGCGACCGCTGGGGCAGGCTGGAGGCCACCGGCTGGCTCGGCGCTCTGGCCGAGATGACCGGTGATCTCCAGCGGGCCGACCGGCTGCACCGGGACGGCCTGCACATGGCGGAGGAACTCGGCCTCTGGCCCGAGGTCGCCGGGCGGCTGGCCTGGCTCGGCTGGACCGCCCTGCAACACGGCGACTACGCCCAGGCCAGGGAGACCTGCGAGCGGGCGCTACGGCTGGCGGCCGAGCAGGGGCACCGGACCGCGCAGATCTTCGCCACGATGGGGCTCGCCTTCGCGGCCCGCAGGGAGGACCTTCTCGATCTCGCCGAGACCCACCTGCGCGACCTGCTGAACGGCGCCCCCGAGCAGAGCGCGGAGGAGACTCCGCCCCCGTACCTCCCCATGATCATGAGCGAGCTGGGATTCGTCGCCGAGCGGCGTGGCGACGCCGCCGCGGCCCTCGCCTCGCATCTGAGGTCCATCGACCTCGCGGCCAGGTTCGAGAGCTCCCGGGAGATGCCCGGCACCCTGGAGGGCCTGGCCGGGGCACTGACCCTCGCCGGAGACCACGACGCCGCCGCCCTACTCCTGGGTGCGGGGGCTGCGGCCCGTGCCTCGAACTCCCCGTCCCCCACCGAAGGCGGCGACATCGACCGGATCACCAGGCGGGTGCGTGAGGCGCTGGGCGCGGACCGCTTCACCGCCGGCTTCGAACGCGGCGGCACTCTCACCGCTCAGGAGATACGCTCCCTGCTGCCCCCGCCGGCCGTGGCGCGACCGAACCCGTAACGGGGCCCGGCCTCGGATGTGCACGATTTTCACAGATTCATCATGCGAAGCGACGACTCGGAGACATGGACGACGCCGCCGGGTCGCCGGAGTCTCATCCACGAGATCCCCGGCCCGCCGCGGGTGGGGGAACCCGCGGCGGGCCATCGCGATCACATGAAGTAGCGGAGCCAGACGTACGCCCAGGCCATGAGCGTGCTCAGCACCGTCACCACGATTCCGTACTTGGTGAACTGCCAGAAACTGATCGGGTGGCCCGTCCGCGCCGCGATGCCGATCGCCACCACGTTCGCGCTGGCCGCCACCGCCGTGCCGTTGCCACCGAAGTCGGCCCCCAGCGCGAACGCCCACCACAGCGCCTGTCCGGTCGCCGCGTCGGGAGCCTGCGCCACGATCCCCTCGACGATCGGTGCCATCGTCGCGACATACGGGATGTTGTCGAAGAACGCTCCCAGCACGCTGGAACCGAACAGCAACGACGTCGCCGCGAGGAAGTAGTCGTCGCCGACCGCCTCGATCGCCCACGTGCCCACCGTCGCGATCACGCCGGTCTCGACCAGACCCGCGACCATCACGAACAGTCCCATGAAGAACACCAGCGTCGGCCACTCGACTTCCGCCAGCACCTCGGAGACCGAGACGCGCGACAGCAGGAGCATCACGCCCGCTCCCACGAGCGCCACGATGGACGGCTCGATGTGCAGCACCGCGTGCAGCCCGAACCCCACCACCACCGCGGCGAGCACCGCCAGGCAGCGCACGAGCAGCTTGGGATCGGTGATCGCCCGCCGCTCCTGCAGTGCCATCACCGCGGCGACGTGCTCGGGGTTGTACTGGAAGGACCCTCTGAACAGCACCTTGGTCAGCAGCACGAAGGCGACGAAGATGACGACCACGATGGGCGCCATGTGCACCAGGAAGTCGTTGAACGTCAGCCCCGCCCTGCTGCCGATGATGATGTTGGGCGGATCTCCGATGAGGGTCGCCGCGCCGCCGATGTTGGAGGCCAGCACCTCCGCGATCAGGTACGGCTGGGCCGGAATCCGCAGCCGGTCGCACACGACCACCGTGACCGGCGCCACCAGCATGATCGTGGTGACGTTGTCGAGGAAGGGCGAGGCGATGGCGGTGATCACCATCAGCATGACCATGAGCCGGTAGGGATCGCCCTTGGAACGTTTCGCCGCCCAGATGGCCAGGTAGTCGAAGATCCCTGTCTGCTTGATGATCCCTACGATGATCATCATTCCGAGTAGCAGGAAGATGACGTTCCAGTCGATGCCCTCGTGCTCGGAGAAGAACACCTCGGAGCCCGGTATCAGCCCCAGAACCGCCATCGCGCCCGCGGCGACAAGGACCACCTTGACCTTGTTCGCCTTTTCGGTGGCGATGAAGAAGAACGCGACGAGGAAGATCCCAAGGGCGAGCAGCGCGCTCAAGACTCACCGAGGCCGAAGACGGCCAGGCTGGTGAGCAGCCGCTCCAGGGTGATCGCCCCGGCCAGCGAGCCGTCACGTTCCACCACTGCCACGATCGGGCTGCGTATCCTGGCCATCAGCGCGGCCACCTCGAGCAGGTTCGCGTCCACCGGGACGGTCACCGGCCTGGCGTGCTCGCGCGGCAGGCAGTCACCGACCGTGCGATTGCCCAGGTCCTGCCAGAACTGGTCCGCGTAGGCCTCGTCGATGGTCCTGGCCAGCGCGGGATCCTCCTGGTAGGAGCCGGGCACGGCCAGCCTCAGCACCTGAGTGCCCGGAAGCACCAGCTTGGGCCGCGAGCGGTCGTCCACGATGATGAGCCCGGGCAGGCGGCCGATCACCATGACCCGTACGGCCTTCGCGACGGAGTCACTCGTGGTGACCGTCGGAAGGCTCACCGCGATGTCGCGCGCTTGCATGGCACCTTCCTGTCGGGTGAGATGGCGCACCGCGGGCGGCGTGCTCACGGTGTCCCTCCTGCTATCTCGGCCATCCGCTGTTCGAGAATGGCCAGCCTGTCGTCCACTGACCGGCTGTGCAGAACCTGGGCGATCTGATCGGCCTCGTCCTGCGCCAGTTGGATGGCCTGCGAGGGCTCGTCGCCCCCGCCGTATACCAAGATCCGCCGGGATCCGTTCCTGTCCACCATGACCGCCAGGTTCTGGCCGTCTCGGGTGGCGAAGTGGAACAGGACCCCTTCACCGGGCACGGTCGTACGTGTGATGTTCATATCGGTGGTCACTCCCTTCCACTCGAAGCCGCGGTCACGAGGCGAGTCGTTCCGCCCAGCGGATCAGGTCCTCCTGGAGTCGCGTCTCGACCCGGGTGAGTGCCACGAGCGTCACCTCGACGCCCCAGTGGCGGGTCCCGCCGTAGGCGTCGCCGGCGAGATCGACACGCCGGGACAGCCGCGACAGATCGCGCTCCCCGACGTACCGGCGGATCTCGGCCTCGGCCGCGGCCAGCATGGCGGCGCCCGGCGAACCCGGATAGGAGGCGCACGCCGCGGGATCGGTGACCAGAGCCCGGGCGACCGCGTTGACGGTTATCGTGGCACCGTCACGGGTGACGGCTTCCAGCCAGAGGATGCCGACATCGTTGGTACTCATCGCCTCTCCTGCCTGTTGGTGTCCGCCGTCCCTCCATCCCATCGCCGTCACGGCTCTGTCACCATCAGGGCCAGCACCCATCTGATCAGGGGTGGAACGTGCAGAGGCGGCACGAGAAGATGGGAGACGCCCCCCATGGACAAGACGTCCGGCGGCCGGGAGGCTGATGAGATGAACGAGCGCACCCAAAAGGTGGCAGGAGCACGCAGCCCGGCGCGCATCCTGTTCAAACGCCTGTTCGTGATCAACGGACTGGTCTTCACGGTCGGCACGCTGGTGCTCGCCCTCTCCCCCGCCACCGTGTCCTCACCGGTGCTGCTGACCGAGATCCCGGTGCTGACGGTCGGCCTGGCGCTGATACTGACCGCCAACGCGCTGCTTCTGCGCACCAGCCTGGCCCCGCTCGAGGCGCTCACGACCCTGATGCAGCGGGTGAACCTGCTGCACCCGCTGGACCGGCTGCCCAGCGACGGCAACGGCGACCTGACCCACCTGATCGACACGTTCAACGCGATGCTGGACCGGCTGGAGGCCGAGCACAGCGCCAGCAGCGCCCACGCCCTGGCCGCACAGGAGGGCGAGCGACGGCGCATCGCCCGCGAGCTGCACGACGAGATCGGCCAGAGCCTCACCGTGGTCCTGCTGAGCCTCAAACACGCCGCCGACCGTGCACCCGACGAGCTACGCGAGGAACTGCGCGGGGTGCAGGAGAGCGTCCGCGCGAGCCTGGACGAGGTGGGGCAGGTCGCCCGCCGCCTGCGCCCCGGCGTACTGGAGGATCTCGGCCTGCAGAGCGCCCTCAACGCGCTGAGCAGCGACTTCTCTCAGAGCAGCGGCGTTCCCGTGACCCGCAGGATCGATCCGGAGCTGCCCTCGCTGAGCGAGGACGTCGAACTGGTCATCTACCGCATCGCCCAGGAGGGCCTGACCAACGCGGCCAGGCACGCCTGCGCCTCCCGGGTCGAGCTTTCCCTGACCGCGGGGCCCGGCGGCCTGGAGTTGCGCATCACCGACAACGGCCGCGGTGGCGTGCGCCAGGACGGGGCGGGGATCCGCGGGATGCGCGAGCGCGCCATGCTCATCGGCGCCCGCCTGACCGTGACCTCTCCTCAGGGCGGCGGCACCGACGTCCGGCTCACCGTGCCGGCCGAGAACGAACAAGGAAGCCGATGAACCCCACCAGGATCCTGCTGGCCGACGACCACGCCCTGGTCCGCCGCGGGCTGCGGCTGATTCTGGACGCCGAACCCGACCTCACCGTGGTGGCCGAGGCGGCCAACGGCGCCGAGGCGGTGGAGGCGGCCGTACCTGAGGCGATCGACCTGGCGATCCTCGACATCGCGATGCCGCGAATGACCGGCCTGCAGGCGGCCCGCGAGATCTCACGGCGCGCGCCCGGCATCCGGCTGCTGATCCTGTCGATGTACGACAACGAGCAGTACTTCTTCGAGGCGCTCAAGGCCGGGGCCTCGGGTTACGTGCTGAAGTCGGTGGCCGACCGCGACCTGCTGGAGGCGTGCAGGGCGGCGATGCGAGGCGAGCCGTTCCTGTATCCGGGCGCCGTCACCGCCCTGATCCGGCACTACCTGCAGCGCGACAGGCTGGGGGAGGCGATTCCGGAGAGCATCCTGACCCCGCGCGAAGAGGAGATCGTCAAGCTGATCGCCGAGGGCAACTCGGCCAAGCAGATCGCCGAGACCCTGTTCATCAGCGTGAAGACGGTCGATCGGCATCGAGCCAACATCCTGCAGAAACTCGGCATGCGCGACCGGCTCGACCTCACCAGGTACGCCATCCGCGCGGGCCTGATCGAGCCGTGAGGGCATCGGTGGACCTGGCCGTCCCCACGGCTCCCTCGCGGCCCTCGGATCAGCCCGGCCCGCCTTCTTCCAGTACGTCGGTGACCGGCCGCCGGATGCCCTCGCTCTCGTCGGAGGTGAAGCCCAGGCGCATGATCATCTGAGGGTGCTCGCCCGACAACAGTTCCTGCCGCAGGAACTCCCGCAGGTGGAACATCTCCAGTGCCTGGGTGTGGAAGGCCGCGCTGACGTCGTACGCGGAGGCGTGAAGCAGGACCCGCTGCAACGCCTGGCCCGCCGAGATCCAGTCCTCACGGGAGTCCCCCGGCGTGGTCAGCACCGCCACGGTTCCGGTGAAGGTGGAGTGGAACTGGTCGGCGTCGTCGCCCCAGGGGTGGCCGTGGGCGTAGTCGCGCTGGGCGAAGTGCGGGTGGGTCCGTCTGGGCTCGCGCGGGTAGGCCCGCGCCGGAACCCCGTCCTTGCGGGGGCTTCCCGGCGGCTGGGCCCAGCGGATCATCTCCAGGGTGAGCAGCCGGTCCTGGGACTGCACGTCCTCGGCGGCGCAGGTGAGCGCGGCGAGCACTCGGACGGCGGCCTCGGACCTGACCGGCGTCAACCGCGCCCCCTCGGCGTTCGCCTGGCAGGCGAACGCCTCGATGAGACGGTCCGCCACGGGCACCTCGGCGAATCCGGCGCGGTGGGTGCGGCGGCGTTCGATCTCGGCGTGCAGCAGCCGGGTGTGCTCGTCCGGGGCGGCGGTCGCCCCCATCCGTACCGTCGCCAGCAGGGCGGGACGGTCGGGGTCGGGCAGCACGCGCACCTGCGGTTCGCAGCCGAGCACCCGCAGCGCGAGCCGTACGTTCATCAGGGCGGCACCGCAGCTGATCAGCATTTCCCGGCCCTCGGGATCGCCGAGCCGCAGTTTCCGCTCGCTGTCGGCCCGCAGGGCGATCTCCTCACCGTCGACGGTGAAGGACCACGGTTGGGTGTTGTGCACCGATGGTGCCCACACGGCGGCCTGTACCGCCGCGTGGATCGCCGAGGTGATCTCCTCGTTGGTGCGAGCGATCATGACTCAGCCTCCGTCACGGGTAAAGGGATCGTCAGCCCCGCGGGACCTGGGCAGGACGGGGACCAGCCGGAACATCCCCGTCATCAGCTCCGGCGGCTCCTCCTCCTCGGTGATCAGGCCGGCCACGGCCCGCAACACGTCGGTGACGGTCACCATGCCCACCAGCCTGCTGGACTCTCCCAGAACAGGAATCGCGTCGACACCGGCGCCGATCATGGCAGCCGCCGCGTCGGCCAGGCGCGCGTCGAGGGTGGTGTGCGGGCAGCGGTGCTCGGCCAGCAACGAGTGGACCTGAGCGCGCGACTGCTCGACCGGGCCGCCTGACCAGCGGGCGGCGAGATCCTCCTGGGTGAGGACACCGCGCAGGCAACCGTTCCGGTCGACGACCGGCAGGTGATGGACACCCGCGCGACGCATGATCTCCCAGGCCATGAGCGGGGACTCGTCGGGTTCGACGACGACCAGCGTCCGGCTCATCACCCGCGCCACCCTGAGGCTCTGCACGTCCATCACGCCTCACCCCGGGCATGACGTGTCGCCGAACCCGGCACGGCGTCGTCGGCGGCCCACGAGGAAGGTGAGCCTTCCGTGCCCGCCACCATCCGCACTGTCATCTGCTCCCCCTCCACCCTCTCCCCTCCATCAGACCGGTTCCCCGTATTCTCCGCAGTGGCCGAAAGGCCCGCTCGCCGGGGACTTCCGGCCCCATCTTCGTACCCTGCCCGTGGTGGAATACCGGCTGAGGGGAACATCCTCCGCGGGGGCGATTCGCCCCGAGGCGGCCCACCGCCCTGCCGGGTACTGTTTTCCTCTCGGAAGAGGAGAGGGGCGGTGGCCGGAAAACCCGCGAAGCCCCTGCACGGTCAGCTTGACGACGCCAGATCTTTGCTCGTTCTGTTCTAGTGGGAGATTTCGATGACCGAACATATGGCAACCCCGGGCGACCTGGGCCGCCGGCTGGCCAGGCGACGTGAGGAGCTGCACCTGAGCCGCGAGCAACTGGCCGACCGGGCCGGCATCGACCCCGGATATCTCGGCTACCTGGAGGAGACCGCCGCCTCCCCCACCACCGACACCGTGCGCAAACTGGCCAACGCCCTGGACACCGGCATCGAGGACCTTCTCGGCGCGACGATGAACCTGCCCTCCGGGCACGGCCGCCCCGCCCCCCATGCCCACCTGGAGAAACTGCAGCCCGACGAGTGCCTGCGGCTGATCGCCCCCGGCGGTGTCGGCAGGGTCGCCTTCGAGGAGCCCGCGGGACTGACGATCCTGCCGGTCAACTACGTACTGCACGACAACTCGGTGATCGTCCGCACCGCGGTCGGCGGTCCCCTCGACAGCAACCTGCGCACCGGCGTCCGGGGAGTCGAGTTCAAGATCTCGTTCGAGATCGACCGGATCGACGACACCGCCCGCGAAGGATGGAGCGTGCTCATCCGAGGTGGCGCCCACCACGTCTCCGCCGACGAGCAGGCCGAGGCGGCCGCCTCGGGAGTCGAGCCCTGGGCGGGCGGCGACCGCGAGCTCTACCTCAGGATCGTCCCCAGCGAGATCACCGGACGGCGCATCCGGCACGCTCCGTGACAGCCGGCGGGACGTTCGCCCGCCGCCGGGTCGGCGGCGGGCGGTACCTCCGCTCCACCGGCGCCGTCTGACGGCGGCCCGGGAACCCAGGCCGCCTGGTGATCGTTTGCTCTTCGGTCATGTTCGACGAACAAACAGGAGAGGAAGCCGTGATCTTCAAACGGATGCTGGGAGCCTTCGGTGTCGGGGCCCCGTCGGTGGACACCGTCCTGTCCACTCCGCGTGTGCAACCCGGCGGGCTGCTGCGCGGCGAGGTAAGGATCAAGGGCGGGGACTTCGACGCCGACATCGAGTACATCGCGCTTGGCCTGGTCACCCGGGTGGAATCTGAGCACGGCGAGGGTGAGCAGATCGGCCTGATGGAACTTCACCGTACGCAGGTCTCTGGACCGTTCCGGCTGCGCAGCGGAGAGGACAGGACCGTCCCCTTCCAGTTCCCCGTCCCCTGGGAGGCACCGATCACCGAGATCGCCGGGCAGCACCTGCACGGCATGGGCATGGGGGTGCGCACCGAGCTGGCGATCGCCGCGGCGGTCGACAAGGGCGACATGGATCCGGTCGAGATCGAGCCGCTGGCCTCCCAGGAGGCGTTCCTGCGGGCATTCTCCCAGCTCGGCTTCCACTTCAAGAGCGCCGACCTGGAGCATGGCCACATCTACGGGGTGAGCCAGCAGCTGCCGTTCTACCAGGAGATCGAGTTCTACCCGCCGCCCGCCTACTCCGGGCAGATCAACGAGGTCGAGCTGACCTTCATCGCCAACCCCGGCGGGCTGGACATCGTCCTGGAGGCCGACAAGCGGGCCGGCGGCCACGGTTCCGGCGGTGACGCCTTCGGCCGCTGGCAGACCAGCCACCAGGAGGCGCCGCACCGCGACTGGGCCTCGGAGATCAACGGCTGGCTGGCCGCGCTGTCCCAGTACTCCCACGGTGGCGGCCACTACGGCGGCCACGACCCGTACGCCCACCAGGGCGGTCACCCCGGGGGGCACTACGGGGATCACCACGGGGGGCACCACGGGGGGCACGGTGGTCCGGGTATGGGGGCGGTGGTGGCCGCCGGCGCGGCCGGCCTGGTCGGCGGCTACGTGGCCGCCGAGTTGGTCGAGGAGATCTTCGAGGACGAGGAAGAGGAGGAGTGACCGTGCCGGGTCCCGCCCGGTGAGCCCCGGCGGGACAGGACGGTGACGGCCCGCCCCGCGACCTCGCGGGGCGGGCCGTCGTCACCCGCTCAGTTCGCCAGGTCCACGGTGTCGCGCAGCTTGACCGGCTTGAGGAAGAGCACGGCGACGACGCCCACCGCGGCGATCGCGGCGGAGATCAGGAAGATGTGCCCGGTGGCGTCGCCGTACGCCGCGCGCACGACGGTCCTCGCGGCTTCGGGCAGCGCCTCAAGGTTGAGGGTGCCGCCTCCGGAGCCGGACGGCCTGATGCCCGCCTTCGTGAAACCCTCGGCGATACCGGTGGCCACCCGGCTGGCCAGCACCGCGCCCAGCACCGAGACTCCGATGGTGCCGCCCAGCGAGCGGAAGAAGGTGATGGCGCCGCTGGCGGCACCCAGTTCCCGCAGTGGGACGACGTTCTGGATGACCAGCACCAGGTTCTGCATGGACATGCCGACGCCGATGCCGACCAGCAGCATCGCGGCCGAGATGAGCACCAGCGGGGTCTCGTGGTCGATGAGGGACAGGCCGAGGAATCCGAGGGTGAGCACCACGGAACCCGTCACGATGTACGGCTTGACCTTGCCGCTCTGGGACACGAGCCGCCCGGAGACCGTGGAGGAGAGCAGCACGCCGAACATCATCGGGATGGTCAGCAGCCCGGCCTGGGTGGGGCTGTAGCCACGACCGATCTGGAAGTACTGCCCCAGGAAGACCGCTCCGCCGAACATCGCCATGCCCACCGCGAGGCTGGCCACGATGGCCAGGGCGGGGGTGCGCCTGCGGACGATGTGTATCGGCACGACCGGCTCGCCGACCCGTGACTCCACCCAGGTGGCGACGGCCAGGATCAGAATCCCGCCGCCGGCCATGACCGCGGTCTGCCAGGAGATCCAGTCGAAGGAGTTGCCGACGAAGGTGATCCAGATGAGCAGGACGCTGACGCCCGCGGCGATCAGCGTGGCGCCCGCGTAGTCGATCTTGACATTCGGGCGGCGGACCGAGACCACCTTGAGCGTCTTGTGCAGCAGGACGAAGGCGATCGCCGTGAACGGCACGGCGATGAAGAAGCACCAGCGCCAGCCCAGCCACGAGGTGTCGGCGATCAGGCCGCCGAGGAGCGGGCCGCCCACGGTGGCCACGGCCATCACCCCGCCCAGGTAGCCGTTGTAGCGCCCTCGCTCCTTGGGGCTGATCATCGCGGCGATGATGACCTGGACCAGGACCTGCAGGGCGCCCATGCCCAGGCCCTGGATGGCGCGGAAGGCGATGAGCTGGCCGGCGTTCTGCGCGAACCCGCAGGCCAGCGAGCTGAGCATGAAGATGACGATGGAGATCTGAAGGAGCAGCTTCTTGCTGAACAGGTCTGCCAGCCGGCCCCAGATCGGGGTGGAGGCGGTCGCGGCGAGCAGTGACGCGGTGATCACCCAGGTGTACTGGGACTGGGTCCCGTCGAGCGCGCCGATGATCTGCGGCAGCGCCACCGACACGATCGTGCCGCTGATCATCGCCACGAACAGCACCAGAAGCAGGCCGCTGAGCGCTTCGAGAATCTGCCGATGGGTCATCGGCTCCGTGCTTTGCGGCGTGACCGCCTGGGTGCTCACACAACCTCCACGTACGGGTAACTGGAACGGGCCATGACACCATACATGCCCATTGAGAAACTTTGCCCACTGGGCACATACGGTGTCAGGCGTTAGGCTGTCCGTGTCATGCAGATCACAATGGGGTTGCGCGAGCGCAAGAAGGCCGAGACGCGGCAGGCGGTTCACGAGGCCGCTCTACGGCTGACTGTGGAGCACGGCCTGGACCACGTCACCGTCGAGGCCATCGCCGACGCCGCCAACATCTCGCGGCGAACCTTCTCCAACTACTTCGCCGGCAAGGAGGACGCCCTCCTCTACGGCGACGAGCAGCGCATCCGCCTGCTGCTCGAGCGGGTCCGCACCCGCCCCGCCGAGGAATCGGCCTGGCGGGCACTGCGCGGAGCGGTACACGATCGCTACTGCGAAGGGGACGGCCCGGAAAGGGAGTGGGTGGTCCGCGCCAGACTCGCCAAGAGGCACCCCTCGCTCCTGGCCAGGCAGTTGGCCAACCACGCCAACCTCGAACGCGAGCTCGCCCAGGTCATCGCGGAGCGCGGCGGCGACTCCGCGACCGGTACCCGAGCCCGGGTGACGGCGGCCGCCTTCCTGGTCGCACTGCGCATCGCCACGCACATGTGGACCGAAGAGCAGGAGACCCGGCTGCTGTGCGAGATCATGGACGACGTCCTGGACGAGATGGCCCGGCCTTTCGACCGGGAGTGAGACGCACCGCTCCCGAAGACCCTGCCGTGGGCGGGGCCGGCCGTACGAGGTTCCCCGGCCCTTCGCGCGGGCGGCTCACCCGAAGATCGTCTGGGCGAGGGTGAGACCGGCGAACACCGCTGCCAGGCCGGCGACGATCGAGGCGACGACGTTGGCCACGGCGAAGAGCACCGCGCCGGTCTCGGCCAGCCTCAGCGTCTCGTAGGAGAACGTCGAGTACGTGGTCAGCGCCCCGCAGAAGCCGGTGCCCAGCAGCGACCACATGCCGGGGCCCACCGCCCCGGACAGCGCGGCCCCGGCCAGGAGGCCCAGGATCAGCGAGCCGGCCACGTTGACCGTGAAGGTGCCCCAGGGGAAGACCGTGTCGTGGCGTGCCTGCACGGCCCGGTCGGTCAGGTAGCGCATCGGCGCGCCGACCGCGCCGCCGAGCAGCACCAGCAGCCAGTTCACTTCTCCCGCCCGCCTCGGGGGCGGACGACCTCGACCTCGTCCAGAACGGCCAGGCTCTCGGTGAGCAGGTCGTCCAGCCGGGGCAGGAAGCCGCGGATCCGCTCCTCGGTATCGATGATCACGATGGTCACCGGCAGGTCGTCGGTCATCGACAGCAACCGGGTGGTGTGCACGACCGAGCCGGCTCCGAAACCCTCCACTCCGTGGAAGACCGATGCCCCGGCCAGCCCGGCGGCATGGGCGCGGTGCACGATCTCGCTGTACAGGGGGCGGTGGTGCCAGGTGTCGGTGTCGTCAACGAAGATCGTCAACCGCAGCGCCCGTCCAGGCGGGATCATCGCGCCCTCCTCGCCGCCGGCACCAGAAGCCACCGGGTGGCCCACGCTCCGGCGACCACCGCGGCCAGGGCCGCCAGGAGCGTCGCCGCCAGGTAACCGAGTGCCAGGCCGGTTCTGCCGCCGGTGACCAGGCGCTCGATGTCCAGGCAGTAGGCGGAGAAGGTGGTGAACCCGCCCAGCACTCCGGTGGCGAGGAACGGCCGCACCCAGACCGGTGCCGTCCACACCTCGGTCAGCGCCACCAGCAGGACCCCGATCAGCAGGCAGCCCGCCACATTGACGCAGAACGTGGTCCACGGGAAGGAGCCGGCCGCGGTCGGCCACAGCAGGGCGGCGCCGTAGCGGGCGCCCGCGCCGATCGCGCCACCGACGGCGATCGCCGCCAGGACACCGTGGTGCGAGCGACGCCGCCCGGGGGGATCGACGGGCTCGGTCACTGTCTCGAACCTCGTCTGTTTCGAGCGCATGCCTCTCCCTGCGCGTGGTGTACGCCCGGCATGACCGCGGACACGACCTGTCACGAACAAGGACCGTTGGCGGCGGGATGCCGCGCCGCGGCCGACATGGATCCTCGGCCCTGCTCAGCCTAGCGCGATCACGTCCCGATCACCGTCACCGCCGCTCAGGACACCGCGCGGCAGGACCTCCAGCCGCCGAAGGTACCCGATGACAGGGACGAGGTCCCATAGGTCACAATGATCGCCGGAGGTGGTGATGGTGATGCGGCGCGGGGTCGCGGCGATCCTGATCTCGGCGGCGGCGTTCGGGCTCATGCCCGTCTTCGCCTCCTTCGCGTATCGCACGGGGATGTCGGTGACGACGCTCCTCATGCTGCGGTTCGCGATCGCGTCGGCGCTGTTCCTGGGATGGCTGGGAGTGCGCGGCAGGCTCGGGCGGCTGACCGGACGGCAGTGGGCGACCCTCGCGCTGCTGGGCGGCGGCATGTACGCGGCCCAGTCGCTGCTGTACTTCACCGCGGTCCAGCGCATCTCGCCGGCCCTCGCCGTACTGCTGCTGTACCTGTATCCGGCGCTCGTGTCCGTCCTGTCGGCGGTGGTGGAGCGCACTCGCATGAGCTGGACCGTCGCCGGGCCGATCCTGGTGTCACTGGCCGGGCTGACCCTGGTGGTGGGCCGCCTGGACACCGGCCTCGACGTTCCCGGCCTGCTCGCGGCGGCCGGGGCCGCCGTGGCCTACGCCCTGTACATCATCGTGGGCAGCCGGGTCTCCGCCTCGCTGTCCCCCTCGGTCACCACGGCCTACCTGTCGATGTTCGCCACCGGCTCGTTCGCGCTGCTCGGGCTGGCATCGGGCGGGCTGGACCTCGGCTTCGCGCCGGCGGGGTGGGTCTGGGTGACGGCGGTGGCGCTGGTGTCGACGGTGCTCGCGATCGCCCTGTTCTTCGTCGGGGCCACGACGCTCGGCCCGGTACGCGCGTCGATTCTCAGCATGCTGGAGCCCGTCGTGACGGTGCTCGCCACCTGGCTGCTGTTGGGCGGGACCCTGACCTGGCAGCAGTTCGCGGGGGGCACGGTGGTGCTGGCCGGCGCCCTCTGGGGCATCCTGGCGAGCTCGGCCCGCGGCGCCTCCCCGGCTGAGGAGGAGACCACCGTGGAGGAGACCGCCGCGCCGTCGTCCTCCTAGCCCCGTACGTCCCGGGCGCCGGCGCCCACGGCGAGGTCGGCGCCTCCCCGCAGTTCGCGACGGAGCACGAGGGCGTGGTGCAGGTAGTTCCGTGCCAGGCGGGTACGGCCCGCCGAGCGGTGCAGCTCGCCGAGTGTCTGGACCGTGGCGGCCTCCCCGCTCCGGTCTCCGAGCCGCTGGAAGATCAGCAAAGAGCGCTCCAGCTGGTCGGAGGCGTGCGACCGGTCACCGCGGACCACCTGCAGGCCGCCCAGCCCCTGCATGGCGTAGGCCCCGCAGTGCAGGTCGCCCAGGCCTTCGAAGTCGAACGGCTGGGCCGCGCCGGGGCGAAAGACGATCGGCTTGGCCAAGGCCCGCTCGCGCCGTACGGAGCCGGGTTTGCCCACTTGGCCGTTGCGGATATTGGCGTGCAGCGTGGCGTAGGCGTCGGTGACCTTCTTGATGACATGCTGCGCGGCCTGAGCCGCCAGCCCGTAGTTGTCCTTGATCTGCCCGTAGACGTGCCTGCGCAGGTCGTAGTTGCGGAATACCCGTCGGTGGTGGGCGAGTGCCGAGACCCAGGTGGCCGCGTCGTTGACCGCGTGCAGGGTCGCCTGCAGCGCCGCCGCCTGCTCGGGCGTCGGCAGGAGTCTCACCTGCACCACCAGCTTCACCTCGAACACTTTAGCGTTAGGTCTATGTCACCGAGATGGGAACCGAACCCCGATATAAGAAGGGGCCGAAGCGTTGTCTGCACGCTTCATGCGCATTTGGTCTTTTCATTCCGGGGTATCGGCGCGAGGTCTTCGTCGGCGGGGTCCTGCGTCGCTGCGAGGACATCATGATCGAGGTGTGCGACAGCTTCGGCGCCCGGCTCGTCGAGTTCAACGGCGAGCACGACCATGTCCACCTGCTCGTCTGCCACCCGCCCAAGGTCGCCCTCTCGACCCTGGTCAACTCCCTCAAGGGCGTCTCGGCCCGCCTGCCGGGCAAGGAGTACTCCGCTCACGTCCGCAGGTATCTGTGGGGCGGCCGTTTCCGGTCGCCGTCCTATTTCGCCGCCTCCTGTGGCGGCGCACCCTTGAGCATCATCAAGGGATACATCGAAAACCAGAAACGCCCGGACCAACAACCGGATGTTCACAACCCCAGGACCGGGAAGCGATTCCTCCCGGGCGTGAACGCCCGGGGTTCCTCGCTAGATAACACTGAACTCGCGCTCGGTGAGCGCGGGCGCCTCGGTCTCCCAGGGCCAGAAGATCGGCACGGTCGGCAAGACCAGCAAGCCCGGCAACAACATCTCCGCCCACCTGCACTACGAGGTCCGCCTGAGCACCGGCTACCCGTCCAACATCCAGAAGGCCGTCTTCAACGGGTCCACGTTCGGCTACCCCGCCCAGACCGTGACCTCCAAGAACTGCGGCGGCTCCACCAACCCGTACACCCCGCAGGAGGTGTGCGGTTCCGGCTACGACGTGATCGACTCCGCGGCGCTGGGTTCGGCGGGCACCGTCTACCTGCTCTACGACAACTCCACCGGCTACAACTGCGTGACCACGATCAGGAGCACTTCCATCGGCACCGCGAGCGCCACCGGCGCCTACCTGGAGGTACAGGGCGCCACCCGCGTCACCGACTCGGGCAACTTCGCCTACTACGCCGGCCCGATACGCGCCTCCGGAGCCGGAAAGTGCGTCAAGTGGGGCGGCAAGGCCGGCTCCACCGGCTACGACAGCCCCTTCGAACACTGCGGCCAGCGGACGTGACGGGAGAAGCGGGACCGTGCCGACCTGAGCCGGTTCCGCTTCCGGTCCCGGTTTCGCGGCTCGCGATCGCCAGGTCAGATCCTGGCGTTCCGCCGCAGGATGTCGATGGCGCGGACCGTGATGTGGCCTCGCCAGTCGAGGGAGCCCGCGGGCGAGATCCTGGCGTAGTCGACGGCCCAGCCGCCGTCGTCCTGTTGCAGACCGGCCAGGCGGTCGAGGTCGGCGGAGATCACCTCGGGGGCGAACAACTCCCGCGCCGGCCCCCCGGGGTAAGGGGCGAAGTCGAGCGGATACAGCGTCTCCTCCTCGGTACCGCCCTCGACGTGCAGCCGGCCGTCGGCGGGAAGGTACTCGCCGAGGCGGCGCAGGAGATCGGCCGCCTCGGGCAGGCGTCCGTGCACGACGTCCAGGAACCGCACCGCGAAGGCCAGCACGTACGCGGAGGGCGCCGTCTCGATCGCCTCGATCTCGGTCAGGCAGTACCTGGTGGCCCGTGCCGGCCAGGAATGGGCGGCCACGGCGGGGTCATGGAGGGCGACGCGATGCGCGACGGCGGCGGACACCGCGGTGATCTGCAACGACGACACCGAGGGGTCGGCGTCCCGCCACCAGGGGGCGCAACCGGCGGTGCCGGTCAGCGGCAACACGAACGGCAGGCCTCCGTCGGGCAGGGACACCGACTCCAGCCAGTCACACAGCGCCACGGCCCGCGGCGTGGTGGCGGGGGCGATGTCCTCGAACACCTCGAAGGCGTGCGCCGCGGCCCCGGTCTGGCTCTCGCCGGAGCGCAGGTCGGGCTCCAGACCCCAGCCGTAGCCGCCGTCGGGGTTGCGATAGCCGTCCAGGGCGGCCAGCACGGCGGCGGGGCCCTGCCGGCCCCTCAGCACCTCGAAACGGCGGCGGTCCAGGACACGCGCGTGCGTGGCCATGAAGGCGTCCGCCGCGGCAAGATCGACGTTCATCCAGTTTCTCCCGGTATGTGAATGGCGGTGAAGCGGGAGACCGGGCCTGTGCGGGCCGGCCCCCGGTTCCAGCCATGGGCGGCCGATCAGGCGTTCATCCTGCTCCGGCCGCCGGGCCGGCGTCTTGCAGGAATCGGTCATCGGGGCGACACGCGGGCGGCGGGATCCGCTCACCCGCTGTCCCGGCTCAACATAATGTGTTTGCGCCGCTCTCCGGCTCGGATAGTGTTGCCGTCTCCAGCAATGGACCCATCGAGGAGGTGAGACCCATTACCGCTGTGTCAGGTCGGGTGCTCTCATCTCACGACCGTGCGGTTCACCGGGCATAGGTGACCGGGAGAGCACCCTTCGGCATCCCGAAAGGCTCTCGTGTCCTCTCCTCTGTCCCCCTACCTCCAGTCCGTCATCGTCACCAGGCTCCGGGCCGCCGGCTGCGTGTTCGCCGAGGACGAGGCGCACCTGCTCGCCTCCACGGCACGGACCCCGTCCGACCTCACCGCCATGGTGGACCGCCGGGTCGCCGGCCTGCCTCTCGAACACGTTCTCGGCTGGGCGGAGTTCTGTGGCCTGCGGATAGCCGTGGACCCCGGAGTCTTCGTACCCCGGCGGCGCACCGAGTTCCTCATCCACCAGGCCGTCGCCGTCCAAGACCGGCAGGCCCCCGCCCGGACGCAGGTCGTCGTCGACCTGTGCTGCGGCTCGGGCGCGGTGGGCGCCGCGCTGGCCGCCGCGCTGGAGCGGGTCGAGTTGCACGCCGTCGACATCGACCCGGCCGCGGTGCGGTGCGCCCGCCGCAACGTCGCCGCCACCGGCGGTCAGGTGTACGGAGGCGACCTCTACGCGCCGCTGCCCGGCACACTGCGGGGGCGCGTCGACCTCCTGGTCGCCAGCGCGCCCTACGTACCCACCGAGGCGATCGGGTTGCTGCCCCCGGAGGCCCGTATCCACGAGCCCCGGGTGGCACTCGACGGCGGCGAGGACGGCCTGGACGTCGTACGGCGCCTGGCCGCCGCGGCGCCGCTGTGGCTGGCGCCGGACGGCCACCTGCTGGTCGAGACGAGCGAGCGCCAGGCGCCGCGAACCGCCGAGGCCTTCACCCGCAACGGGCTGATCCCGAGGGTGGTCGGTTCCGAGGAGCTGGACGCCACAGTCGTCATCGGAACCAGGCCCACCTGCCGGTCCCCGCGCCGCTGAGCCGGACGGAGCCGGTACCCGTGCCGTTCGGGTACCGGCCCTCGCCCGGGGCACGGACGGCCCTGACCCGCGCTCTGCCTGAGCGTGGGCCCGCCGGGCCGGCACGGCCCGGCCAGAAGGGTCAGCCGAGGACGCGTAGCCGAAGGCTCGTCGCTCCGGGCACCTGGGTCAGGCCGAGGCGCTCCAGCCTGATGCCGGTCCCACCCGGATGATCGAACAGCCGGACGCCGTCGCCGAGCAGGACGGGCGCGATGAACACCAGGATCTCGTCGAGCACGCCCGCGTCGAGGCACTGCCGGGCCACCTGGGCGCCGAGGACACCGACGTACCTGTCACCCGCGGCGGCCTTGGCCGCGGCGACGCCGCTGTCGAGGTCACCGACGAAGGTGACACCCGGCACCGGCGTGTCCGGCGCCTTGTGGGTGAGCACGAACTGCTGCCCGGTCCACCCCCCGCCGTACGGCTCGCCCTGCTTCTCGCCGCCGCGGTGCGGATCGTCGCCGCCGAAGGTGCGGTTGCCGACGAGCAGCGCACCCGTCCGGCCCATGATCTCCTCCACCATCGGGTTGGGCCCGAGGTGCTCGGCCAACCAGGACATGTCACCTCCCGGGCCGGCGATGAAGCCGTCCAGCGACATGGTGCACTGGTACTGCAACCTACCCATGACCTACCTCCGCCGAGATCGATTCGACTGACCCCGTTGAGACGGCGGATCGCGCGAAAACTCATCGGTGCGCCGTGGGCGAGCGGACCTTCCCCGGCTGCGGCCGGCCGGGCTTTTCCCGGGTGCCGGGCCCGTGGGGTCGCAGCAGTACCTCGGCGAGGAGTTCGGCGAGGTGGACCGGCTGCGCGCGGGTACCGGACTCGATCTGGGTGCGGCAGGAGAAGCCGTCGGCGAGGATCCTGGTGTCCCGGCCGGCGTCGCGTACGGCGGGCCACAGGCCCAGTTCGGCTATCCGGGTCGATATCTCGTGATGCCCGCGTTCGAAGCCGAAGTTGCCGGCGAGGCCGCAACAGCCGACATCCAGTACCTCGACCCCGACCCCGACGCGTTCCAGCAGCCTGGTGTCGGCGTCGAAGCCCCAGATGGCATGTTGGTGACAGTGCGGCTGGGCGATCGCGTGGATCCCCGTGCCCGGTGGCGGAGCGGTCGGCACCCGGTCCACCAGCATCTCCGCCAGCGACCTGGTCTGTTCGCCCAGCAGTTTCACGTCGGGGTCGCCGGAGAGCAGTTCGGGCGCGTCGGAGCGCAGGACGGCGGCGCAGCTGGGCTCCAGCGTGACGACCGGCACCCCCCGCCGCAGCCGGGGGGCCAGCGCCGCCACCGTCCGGCGCAGGACGCGCTCGGCCATGGCGAGCTGGCCGGTGGAGATCCAGGTGAGCCCGCAGCACAACGGCACCGGCGGCACCTCGACCCGGTATCCGTACGCCTCCAGCAGGCGCACCGCCGCCTTGGCCGCGCCGGGGTTGAAGTTGTCGGTGAAGGTGTCCGGCCACAGCACGACCTGGTCCCCCTCGGCCATGGGCCGGTCCCTGAACCAGTCGGTGAAGCGCTGGGCGGCGAACCTCGGCAGCTCGCGGCGCCGATCCACGCCACCGGCCAGCTTGACGATCCGGCCCAGGCCGGGCGCGTGGGTGAGCGCGTTGACCGCCCCGGGCGCCACCGAGGCGAGCCTCGCCCACAGCGGCAGCCAGCCCATTGAGTAGTGCGCGGCCGGCCGCGGCCGCCGGCGGTAGTGATGGGAGAGGAACTCGGCCTTGTAGGTGGCCATGTCCACGTGGACCGGGCATTCCCCCCGGCATCCCTTGCAGGCCAGGCACAGGTCGAGCGCCTCGTGCACCTCCTCGGAACGCCAGCCGCCGGTGATGGTCTCGCCGCGCATCATCTCCATCAGGATGCGGGCCCGGCCGCGGGTGCTGTGCTTCTCCTCCCGGGTGACCCGGTAGCTGGGGCACATCACCCCGCCGGAGCTGGAACGGCATTTGCCGATGCCGACGCAGCGGGCGGCGGCGTGGGTGAACCGGTGGTGATCCGCCGGGTAGTCGAAGTGCGTCCTCGGCTCCTTCGGGTGGTAGTCGAGGTGATCGAGGTTCTCGTCCAGCCGGTACGGTTTGACGATCTTGCCGGGGTTCATCCGCCAGGTGGGATCCCAGATCCGCTTGAAGTCGGCGAACAGCTGGACGATCTCGTGGCCGAACATGATCGGCAGCAGCTCTCCGCGGGACTGCCCGTCGCCGTGTTCGCCGGACAGCGACCCCCCGTAGGAGGCGACGAGGTGCGCGGCCTCCTCCACGAACCGGCGGTACTTCGCCACCCCCTCGGGATCGTCCAGATCGAACGGTGTGCGGGTGTGCACACATCCCTGTCCGAAATGCCCATAAAGAGAACAGTTGTGGTAGTCGAACCTGCGCAGGAGTTCCTGGAAGTCGCGCAGGTAGTCGCCGAGCCGGTCCGGCGGGACCGCCGCGTCCTCCCACCCTTCGTGGGTGTCCGGGTTGTCCGGCGGGTAGGCGGTCACCCCCAGCCCCGCCTCACGGATCCGCCACATCCGCTCCTCGTCGGCCGGATCGTCGAAGTAGGCGGTGTGCGCGCGCCCGGCGCTCTCGGCCAGCCTCCGGGCCCGGTCGTCGGCCTCCTGCCGGGTGGCACCGCCGAGCCGCACCATCAGCCAGCCCGACCCTTCGGGCAGCCTGTTCAGCACGTTCTCACCGGCGACCCGCTCCACCCTGGCCAGGTCCATCAACTCGTGGTCGAGCCCCTCCAGGGCCAGTGGCCGGTGCGTCACGATCTCCGGAACCATGTCGCCGGCCGTGGCGAGGTCCGGGTAGCCCAGCACCACCAGCGACTGGAACGGCGGCACCTCGAACAGCCTGATCTCCGCCCGCAGCACCGTGACCAGCGTCGACTCGCTGCCCACCAGCGCCTGGGCCACGTTGAAACCCTTCTCGGGCAGCAGCGAGTCCAGGTTGTAGCCCGAGACGCGACGCGGGATGTCCGGGTAACGGGTGCGGATCAGCGCGAGGTGCTCATCGCGCAGCTCCCGCATCGCGCGGTAGATCTCCGCCCTCCGGCCGCCCTGCCCGAGGATCCGCGCGTACTCCTCGTCGGAGGTCTCACCGACCCACATGCGCAGGCCGTCGTAGGTGAGCACCTCCAGGCGGATCACCGAGTCGACCATCTTCCCGTACGCCTGCGCCGAGGCCCCGCACGAGTTGTTGCCGATCATCCCGCCGATCGTGCAGGTGTCGTGCGTGGCAGGCTTCGGGCCGACCATCAGCCGACGGTCCGCGAGCCGGGCGTTGAGGTCGTCCAGACAGGCGCCCGGCTCGACCAGCGCTCGCTCGCCGTCCACCGACAGCAACCGCGTGCAGTACTTCGACCAGTCGATCACCACACCCTCGTTGCAGCACTGCCCGGCCAGGCTGGTACCGCCGCCGCGGGAGTGCACCGGCACCCCGTACTCGTGGCAGACGCGTACCGCCTGGACCGCGGCGTCGACGGTGCGGGGCAGTACGACCACGGACGGCGTCTGCCGGTAGTTCGAGGAGTCGTGGGCGTAGGCGGCCAGCGTCCCCTCGTCGCACCGCACCTCTCCGTCCACCCGCGCAGTAAGATCACGATAAAGTGGCACGTTTACTCACATACCCGACATATCGCCAAGGGGGTGGCAACGTTCCGGCATGAATCAGACCTTGCCGAAGGCCGGGCACGATCAGCCGACCCGGTACGGCTCGGCGTCGGCGCGGCGCAGGGTGAGGCCGAGGCCGGGCGCGTCGGGGCTGGGCCGGACGCTGCCGCCACTCGGGTCCAGGACGCCGTCGAAGAACATCGACTCGATGCGCACATGGTCGTGGAACCATTCCAGGTGGCGCAGGTTGAGGGTGGCCGCGGCGGCGTGCGCGTGCAGGTGCGGCGCGCAGTGACCGGAGATCTGCAGGCCGTGCGAGGCCGCGACGGCGGCGACGCGGAGCCATTCGCTGACGCCCCCGCAGCGGGACACGTCGGCCTGCAGGCAGTCGACCGCCCCCGCCTGGCACATCCGCCGGAAATAAGTAAGGTCGCACCCGTATTCTCCGGCCGCGACCTCGGGCAGGACCGCGTCACGCACCGCACGCAACCCGTGGAGATCGTCCGAGGAGACCGGCTCCTCCAACCAGCGCACGTCCAGGTCGGCCGCCTCGCCCATCACCCGGACCGCCTGCTTGACGCTGTAGGCACCGTTGGCGTCGACGAACAGTCCGACCTCGTCGCCGACGACCTTTCTGGCCAGGCGCATCCGGTACAGATCCCGGCCGGGGTCGGCGCCCCACGACTCACCGATCTTGATCTTCACCCTGGGAATCCGCCGCTCCTGCGTCCAGTGGACGAGCTGCCTGGTCAGCCGCCGGTCGTCATAGGTGGTGAAACCGCCGCTGCCGTAGACCGGAACCTCCTCGTGCACCGCGCCGATCAGCCGGTACAACGGCAACTTGAGCAGACGGGCCTTCAGATCCCACAGCGCCACGTCCGCGGCGGAGATCGCGTATCCGGCCACTCCCGGCCTGCCGTCGTTGCGGACGGCGCGGACCATCGCCCGCCACGCTCCGGCGACGTCCAGAGCGGCACGGCCGAGCAGCACCGGGGCGAGCCGGTCTCCGATGACGGCGGCGCAGGCGGCGGGTCCGTACGTCCAGCCGAGGCCGGTGACTCCATCCGCCCGCACCCGCGCCAGCACCATCGTGGTCGAGTCCCACGCCAGCGTCCCGTCGGCCTCGGGTGAGTCGGTCGGGACGGTGTAGACGCTCGCCTCGGCCGACTCGATCGGCGGGTCGATCACCTGCCGCCGCCGTCACGGTGCGGGAGGAACTCCTGGGCCTTGGTCTTGATCCCCTCCTTGATGACCCCCCAGCGGTTCTCGTCGCCCCGCAGCAGCGCCTCGGCGGCGTCCTTCATCTGCTCGAAACTCGCGTGCGGCGGGATCGGCGGCACGTCCGGATCGACGTGCACGTCCAGCAGCACGGGCCGGTCGGCACCCAGCGCCTGCTCCCAGGCCGGCCCGATCTCCTCGGGCCGCTCGACGGTGACGGCGCCCAGGCCGAGAGAGGCGGCGAAGCCGGCGTAGTCCACGTCGGGCAGGGTCTGCGACTGCGGGAACTTGGGCGCGCCCTGCATGGCACGCATCTCCCAGGTCACCTGGTTGAGATCGTTGTTGTGCAGCACCGCGACGATCAGCCGCGGATCGGACCACTCCCGCCAGTAGCGCTTGACGGTGATGAGCTCGGCCAGGCCGTTCATCTGCATCGCGCCGTCACCGGCGAACACGATCACCGGACGGTCCGGACGGCCGAACTTGGCGCCGATCCCGTACGGCACGCCCGGCCCCATGGTGGCCAGCGTGCCCGACAGCGAGCCGCGTATCTCGCCGCGGAAGCGCAGGTTACGGGCGTACCAGTTGGCGGCCGAACCGGAGTCGGCGGTGACGATCGCGTCGTCGGGCAACCGCGCGGACAGCTCGTGGAACAGGCGCATCGGGTTGATCGGCTTGGCCTCGACCATCGCCTCCATCCGCACGGTCTCCCACCACCGCTCCACATCGGACTCGATGCGCTCGCGCCAGGAGCGGTCCTCCTTGGGCACCAGCAGCGGGATGAGGGCCCGCAGGGTGATCGCGGCGTCTCCGACCAGGTTCACCTCGTAGGGGTAGCGCATGCCGATCTGCTTGGGATCGATGTCGATCTGCACGGCCCGCGCCTGGTCGAGGCCCGGCATGAACTGGGTGTAGGGAAAGCTGGAGCCGACGGTGAGCAACGTGTCGCAGCGGTTCATCATCTCGTAGCTCGGCCGGGTGCCCAGCAACCCGATCGAGCCGGTCACGTACGGCAGCTCGTCCGACAGCACGTCCTTGCCCAGCAGCGCCTTGGCCACGCCCGCCCCCAGCAGCTCGGCGACCCGCTGCAGTTCCTCACGTGCCCTTCTGGCGCCCGAACCGGCCAGGATCGCGACCCTCTCACCGGCGTTCAGCAGGTCCGCGGCGTAGCGGAGCGCGGTGCCGTCCGGAGAGATCGCCGGCCAGTCGACGCCCAGGCTGGAGGGCACCATCTTGAACGCGTGGCCCGGCGCGGAGTACTCCAGCTCCTGCACGTCGGCGGGCAGGATGACCGCGGTCGGCGCCCGCTCGGCCAGCGCCACCCGGATCGCCCGGTCCAGCACATTCGGCAGTTGCTCGGGCACGGTGACCATCTGCACGTAGTCGCCCGCCACGTCCTTGTACAGCGACAGCAGGTCGACCTCCTGCTGGTAGGAGCCGCCCATCGCGCTGCGGTTGGTCTGGCCGACGATCGCCACCACCGGGACGTGGTCGAGCTTGGCGTCGTAGAGCCCGTTGAGCAGGTGGACGGCGCCCGGTCCCGAGGTCGCCGCGCAGACACCGAGGCGTCCGGCGAACTTGGCGTAACCGACCGCCTCGAACGCGCTCATCTCCTCGTGCCGCGCCTGGACGAACCTCGGCCGGTCACCGGCCCGCCCCCAGGCGGCGAGCAGGCCGTTGATGCCGTCGCCCGGATAGCCGAAGACCCTCTCGACCCCCCACTCACGCAGACGTTCCAGCAGATAGTCGGCAACGGTCATCGACGCCATCGGTCGTCCCCCCAAGGATCAGGCGACAGCCCTCCCCCGGGACGTCCCCCTTGACCTCGCTTACCCGCCGACCAGCCGTTCTACCGTTGCGTTTGACGAACCGGGGGCAAATAGAAGTGATGACAGTGTTCAAAGGCGGCGTCCACTCGCTGCGCGAATACGCGCTGATCGCCGACGGCGAGCGCGCCGCGCTCGTCGATCCGGACGGGGGCTACGCGTGGATGTGCTTCCCCTCGTGGGACTCACCGGCCGTCTTCAGCGCGCTGGTCGGCGGCGCGGGAGGCTACTGGGTCCGGCCCGAGGACGAGTGGCGGGTGTGGGGAGGGTACTACGAGAGGCGCAGCCTGATCTGGCGGAGCCGCTGGGTGACCGGCGACGGGGTGGTGGAGTGCCGGGAGGCGCTGAGCCGTCCGGCCGACGGCGACCGGGCGGTTCTGCTCCGCAGAATCGAGGTGGTCAGCGGTCTCGCACGGATCCGTGTCGCTCTGGACATCAGAGCCGGTTTCGGCCGCCATACGATGACCGCGCTGCGCCGTTCGGGACAGCTGTGGACCGGACGCAGCGGCGAGGTCCGCATCCGCTGGGCGGGTGCCGCCCACGCGGAACCGGTGGACGGGGGCCTGACCATGTGCCTGGACCTCGGAGCCGGCCAGGCACACGATCTCGTTCTCGAACTGTCGGCCGAAGACCGTACCGACCCGCTGGCCGCGGACGCCCTGTGGACCGCGACCGAGAACGGCTGGCGGGCGAGCGTACCGGCCTGCGACGACACGATCGCGCCACGGGACGCCCAGCTCGCGTACGCGGTGCTGACCGGCCTGACCAGCCGTACCGGCGGGATGGTCGCGGCGGTGACGACGTCGCTGCCGGAGCGGAGCGGCGGGCACCGCAACTATGACTACCGGTATGCCTGGATTCGTGATCAATGCTACGCCGGCCAGGCGGTGGCGGCCCACGGCGGCCGGCTCGAACTGCTCGACGCCTCGGTGGCCTTCGTCGCCGAGCGGATCCTCGCCGCCCGCGAGCATCTGAGGCCCGCCTACACGGTGACCGGCCACCCGGTGCCATCGGAGGCACCGGCGCCGCTGCCCGGTTATCCCGGGGGGAACATGATCATCGGCAACCGCGTCACCGGCCAGTTCCAGCTCGACGTCTTCGGCGAGGCGTTGCTGCTGTTCGCCGCGGCCCAGCGGGCGGATCGGCTGCCTCCCGAGGCCGTCCGCGCGGCACGCGTCGCCGTGTCGGCGATCACCAAGCGCTGGCAGGAGCCGGAGGCCGGCATCTGGGAGATCGACGACCGGCGGTGGACGCACTCCCGGCTGATCTGCGTGGCCGGCCTGCGGGCCTTTTCCGCCCTCGTCGCGAACACCGCCGAGACGGCCGGATGGCTCTCCCTCGCCGAGACGATCCTGGCCGCCACGACCAGGTCCAGCCTGAACGCCGAGGGCCGCTGGCGGCGCTCCCCCGGCGACGACCGCGTCGACGCGTCCCTCCTCCTTCCGCCGCTGCGCGGCGCGCTGCCCGGCGACGATCCGCGCACCGTTGCGACGCTGGCGGCGGTCCGCGACACGCTCGTCCAGGAGGGGTTCGTCTACCGCTACCGGATCGACGAAGGCCCCCTCGGTGAGGCCGAGGGGGCGTTCACCCTCTGCGGTTTCCTGCTCGCCCTGGCCGAGCACCAGCAGGGAAACGCCGCCCGGGCACTCGGCTGCTTCGAACGGATCCGATCCGGCTGCGGCACCACCGGCCTGTTCACCGAGGAGTACGACGTGACCCAGCGCCAGCTCCGCGCCAACCTGCCGCAGGCTTTCGTCCACGCCATGCTGCTGGAAAGCGCGACCCGGCTGGCCCACTGACGCTCAGCGGCGCATCCGGCACAGCAGGCGCAGACCGGCCAGCCCCAGCAGGGCTCCCGCCGCCAGCACCGCGCGATGCTCCGCCGCCCACAGCTGGTAGCTGCGTGGATGGGAGCGCTCGTCGAAGACCCCGTGCGCGCCGTAGTCCCGGCCGTCCGCACCGTCGGCGGGCCGCCACAGGTTGGCGGGCTGGTCGGGGTCACGACGCTGATCCGTCTGCTGGGACTCGAAACCCGTCCTCGCCAGGTAGTGGTCCAACAGCCCGGGAACGACCTTGTTGGCCAGCAGGGTGGCGACGGTGCTGCCACCGACCCAGTACTCCCGGCGCTTCGGGTGATCGGCGGCGTACAGCAGCGCCCGGGCCGCGACCTCCGGCTGGTAGATGGGCGGGACCGGCTGCGCCTGTTTCGGCAGGCGGGACAGAACCCAGCCGAACTGCGGCGTGTTCACCGCGGGCATGTGCACGATCGTGACCCGCACCCCGCTGCCGTGGTGCAACAGCTCCGTGCGCAGCGATTCATGGAACCCCTGGATGGCATGTTTCGCCCCGCAATATGCTGACTGCAGAGGAATGCCACGTTTGGCCAGCGCCGATCCGGTCTGCACGATCACGCCGCGGTCGCGCGGCAGCATCAGATCCAGCGCCACCCTCGTGCCGTGGACGAATCCCAGGTAGGTCACCTCCGTGACCCGTTTGAACTCCTCCGGCTCGATGTCGACGAACTCGGCGAACACCGAGCTGAACGCCACGTTCACCCATACGTCGATCGGGCCGAGCTCCCCTTCGGCACGCCGCCCCGCCTCCCGGACCGCGTCGTAGTCGGCCATGTCCGTCGGGAGCGCGAGCGCCTGGCCGCCGGCCGCCGTCACGTCCTCGGCCGCCCCTCGCAGCCCGACCTCCCCCCGTGCCAGCAGGGCCACTTTCGCCCCCTGGGCACCGAAGGCCCGCGCGGTCGCACGGCCGATCCCCCCGCTGGCTCCCGTGACCACCACCACCCGTCCGGCCATCGCCAGAACCTCCAACCGACGTTTGAACACAGGCCCCACGGCCACACATCCCGCCCGCGCGCTGCGGCGACGGACCCGAACGCGCGCCCCGGCCCCACCGGGCGTGTCGGGGGTGAGCTCAGCGACGCCGGGACCGGTACCGAGAACGGGCCGAGTCGTCCCCCCGGCTGGGCTTCCACCGTTCTCCCGTGATCAGTACGAAGCCCACGGCGACGGCGGTCAACACGAGGCCCACGAGAAACAAGAGCCACGACTGCGCGATTCCGGCCCCGAGTGCGAAAACCAGGAAAACGATGAACCCGAAACAGGAAACGATCAACTGGATGTTCAGCGGTCGACCCATACCCGTCCCCTACCCCTGGAGAAGATCCCAACCGCCCCACCAGGTGAGCATGCCGAACACAGCCGGCGCCTTGACCCTATTCCGACTCTTCACACAGAACGCCTACCACAGCGGATCGCCACGGTCACCGACGCGTGTCACCTGGATGCCTCCTCAACGGCCGGGCGGGCCTGGCCCCGTTCTCCGCCTGGACGCGGACGAGATTCGAGCGCAGGTCGTCACCGGCCTCGCCGCGGCTGCTGGAGCGCCCGCCGCCGGCGAAGGCCGGGCGGCCCATGCGGACGCCGCCCGGCCGGGCCTGTCTCAGCCCGCCGACACCCGAAGAACGATCTTGCCTCGCATGTGCCCGCTCTGGCTCAACCGGAAGGCCTCGGCGGCCTCCGACAGATCCAGCACCGTCGCGATCTCCGGGACGACCAGACCGTTCTCGATCAGCTGTCGCAGCTCGTCGAGGTCCGCCGTGCTCGGCCTGGCGAACACGAAGACGCCGCCGTGCTCCAGCACGCCGTCGTTGGTCAGCGAGACGACCCGCCCCCGCGCGTCCTCGCGCAGCAGGTCGAGGGAGGAGACCAGCGTCTCGCCGCCGTACATGTCCACGATCGCGCTGACGCCGGCCGGCGCGAGCGTCCGGACCCGCTCGCCGAGCCCGGGGCCGTAGGTGACCGGCTCGGCGCCGAGGCCCCGCAGGTAGTCGTGGTTGCGGGCCGAGGCGGTGCCGATGACACGCGCTCCCAGAGCGGCGGCGATCTGTACGGCGAACGACCCGACACCGCCCGCCGCGGCCTGCACCAGCACGGTGTCACCGGTCCCCACCCGCAGCGCGTGGACGAGCGACTGGTAGGCGGTGAGGCCGGCGATGGGGACGGCCGCCGCCTGCTCCCAGCTCAGATTGGCCGGTTTGCGGGCGATGGTGCGCACCGGCGCGGCCACCCGCTCGGCGTAGGTCCCCCTCCCGATGGAATCCTCGCGCACGTACCCGACCACCTCGTCCCCCACCGCGAAGCCGGTGACCGTCGGGCCGACCTTCGCGATCACTCCTGCGACGTCCCAGCCTGGGACGACGGGAAAACGCACGTCGAAACGGCTGTCCAGGCGCCCGGCGGCTATCTGCCAGTCGACCGGGTTGACCGACACCGTCCTGACGTCGATGAGAACGGACTCCGGGCCGAGTTTCGGCTCGGGGACCTCCCCCATCTCCAGGACCTCCGGCCCTCCGTAGCGCCGGTAAACGACCGCCTTCATCAAATCCTCCAACCTGGAAGCCCCCGCCTTCGGGCGGGAAGGGAGACGGGGAGTCTCCTCCCCCGCAGAGGGGAGGAGGTCGGTTCCCACCTTCCGGTGATGAGCCGATGCCGCCTTCGGGGTCGGGACGGCCGTGGAAACCATCGGACCGGATCAGCGGTAGTAGCCCTCGACCGGGACGCGCGCCTCGTCGAACAGGGCGGGGCCCTCCTGGCGGGCGCCGGTGCCGGCCGCCTCCGGCTTGAGGCTCGCGAGCTGTTCGGTGGAGAGCGCGAACACCACTCGGCCGAGGCCGGATCGTTCGATCGCGCCCGTGCACATGGGGCAGGGCTGGCAGCTCGTGTACATGGTCGTGGTGGCCGCGGCGGCGGGGTCGAGCTCGCGGGCCGCCCACCTGGCCAGCTTGAGCTCGGGGTGGGCGGTGATGTCGGCGTCGCTGAGAACCGTGTTGCGGTCCTCGGCGAGCACGGTGCCGTCCGGGCCCGCCAGCAGTGACCCGAACGGCGGGTCACCGGCCGCCCGCGCCGCGGCGGCAAGCTCGATGGCCCTGCGCAGCAGGTGTTCGTCGTCGCGCGTCATGGTCACCTCGTCCCTGATTGACGCGTACCCGGATACCAGTGGGCGGCCACGGTGGCGAGCGCCTGCCACGCCACCCGCGGGCGGAGCGTCTCGTCCGGGTCGCCGTTGAACGGATCGAGCACGACGGTGTCGGAGCCCAGGAGGCGCAGCTGTTCGAGGTCGTCGAGCACCTGGTCGATCGTGCCCTCCCCGGCGAGCCGCCCGGGGTCGGTGATCGGCGCCTCGGTGAGCCGCAGGGCGATCCGGGGGGTCAGGGCGGGCACCGGCCGCCGGGACTCCTCGGCGATGGTCCTCAACCGCCCCAGCGCCTCGCGCAGCCAGGGCAGGGTGACCCGCAGTGGATGCCACGCCTCGCCGAGGTGTACCGCCCGGCGCAGGCCCGCGTCGCTGTTGCCGCCGACCCAGATCGGTATCCGCCCGGCGCGGTAGTCCTTCTCGTCGTTCCAGGCGGCGCGGATCACCCGGAGGTGCTCGTCGGTCAGCGCCCCACGCCGCTGGAACGGGACTCCGAGCGCGTCGAACTCCTGCCGCGCCCAGCCGACGCCCACGCCGAGGACGAGCCGTCCCCCGCTGAGCCGGTTGAGGTTGGCGGCCATCCGGGCGACGAGCAGCGGGTGCCGGTAGGGCACGATGAGCACCGTGGTCCCGAGCCTGACCCTGCCGGTGATGCCGGCCAGCCAGGCGAGGGTGGTGAAGGGTTCGTAGAACGGCGCCGGGTACTGTTCGGCGACGTCGGGTGTTATCGCGATGTGGTCGGAGACCATGAGCAGGTCGAAACCCAGGCCCTCCACCGTCTGCGCCCAGTCGCGCAGCACGCCGGGGTCGGTCCCCGGCCCAAAATTCGGGACATTAACGCCTATTTGCACTGGTTCAGGCTATCCAGCTGCTGTTTTCCAATGGAAGAGAGTTTTCCCGGTGTAACATTAGATATGCCGTGAATATGCCGGTACCTTTGCCGGATGACCGAGAGCCTCGACGCCACCGACTGGTCGATCCTGGTCGAGGTCCAGCGAGACGGCCGCATCCCGCTGACCGAGCTGGGACGGCGGGTGAACCTCAGCGCCTCCGCCACCACCGAGCGGATCAGGCGCCTGGAGGCGGCGGGCGTCATCACCGGCTACCACGCCCATGTCGACCTGGCGAAGGTCGGCTTCGCCGTGCTCGCCGTGGTACGCCTGAAGTATCCGGGCAGCCGGCACCAGCACCGGCCCCTGCACCGGCTGCTCGACGAGCGCCCCGAGATCCTGGAGTGCCTGCGGACCACCGGCGACGACTGCTACGTGCTGAAGATGGCCGCGACCTCCATGGCCCACCTCGAACAGCTCGTCGACGAACTGGCCCGGTTCGGCAGCACCACCACCAACCTCGTCTACAGCCAGACCCTGCCCTACCGCGGCCCCCAGGGCCCCCGGGACCCCTGCCCCACACGGGGTCCCACCGGTCCCGGCTCGGAAACGTCTCAGCAGGCCGGCTAGTCGGTGTCGTGGGAGACCAGCAGGCTCAGCACCTTCCCGCGCGGGCTGAGCGCGCCGAGCGCGAGCTCCCGGTCGGTCCAGTACGGCGTGCGCCTGGTGATCCTGAACACCAGCCACCGCCACCGGGCCGCGAGCTCGTTGACCCGGTGGACGGACGCGTCGGCGGGGGCGCGCACCAGACCGGCGACCGACCGCCACGCCGCCAGCCTGCCGTACCCCCCGCGAAGCCCGGAGGAGTAGGAGACGTCGCAGTAGGCGGAGGTGAACAGCTCCCCCACCACCGACCCCAGGTCGTCCCGTTGCCCGTTCAACACGGTCTCGGCCACGAAGGCGTCCGGCAGGAAGGCGTTCACCCCCAGCGGCACCAGTTCCTCAGGGCCGACAGCCCCGGGAAATTCGAAGATCTTCGCCCATCCCGGTGAGCTCCAGTGCTCCACCGCCGCGGTGATGAGCCGCTCCTCCTGCCCGGTGCTCACGATCGCGGGCTCCTCACCGGGAACCCGCGCGAGCGTGCGACCGTCCAGGAGCATCCCCGCGACCTCAGGATGCTCGGGAATGTAGATCTCAGACGGGGAAACCCAGCCCGAATGAAAGTCGGGCACGCACATCCGGCGCTCCCCCCTGCCGAGCCTCAGGGGCAGTCCCGCGAGAGGATGCCCCAGCTCGCGCAGGGCGGCGGCGCACCGCACCGCCGCCGGCACCCGGGTCAGGTTGACCCCGCGCACCACCAGCTCCTGCACCAGGCAGGCGATCAGCTCCGCCCAGGTGTCCGGCTCGGCGGGCACACACCCGAACAGCGGCAGCAGGTGGTGGACCCGCCGGAACTCGGCCAGCAGCGCGGCCAGGTCGCGGACCTCCCGAAGCCGCCGCTCACCGACGTAGTGACCGCGTACCAGCTCGGCCAGCGACCCGGCATCTCCGGGAACGCGTGCCAGGATCGGTCCGTGTGGCCCGTCAACGAGCCCGTGCGAGATCACGAAGGCTCCTCCGGCGACCTCAGCCGCATGCTCGCCTCTCCTCGTGTCGAAAACCTGTTCTTTGCCAACCGAAGACCATTACACTAAGTAATCAAGCGGTGACCGAAACGGCGGTGTCCCGCGTGCCGGCCGTTACGGAAGCAGGAGACGGTCGGCAAGGGGATCCGGGCAATCGACGATCATGCCGGTGACGGCGGAGTTGAGCAAGGCGACCTTGGTGGATTCTCCCGGAAGAGCGGTGATCCGGGCTCCCCCCACGTCACGGTCTCGGCGAGCAACAGGCGTGAGGTGATCGGCATCTCACATCACGAATACGAGGAGTGAAGATGAACACAAATCATCGCGACATCTCCGGCTCCCCGGGCGAGCACAGCCGCCCCACGAAGGCATGCCATGTTCGCGCGCTGCTGACGGCCTGCGCGATCACCGGCATGGCCCTGCTGGCGACAGGCACCCCCGCCTTCGCGGCCTCGGCCACCACCTCCGGGGCCGGAGTACGCACCGTCACCGCGCAGGCCGGCACGGTCGGCCGGCTACCCGTCGGCGACGACGTGTACCGCGACTGGTTCTCAAGCCACTCCAACTGCGTGGCAGCCGGCCAGGGGGGAATCGACCGAGGCCACTGGGAGCACTACACCTGTTCCGAGGGCGACTGGTTCTGGCACCTGTGGACCAACCGCTGAGCGACGGACAGCGGCGCGTCCGAATCCGTCTTCGCTCTTCGGGGAGGGTCTTCAGTCCAGAAGCCCGGTCGGTGGCGGATTTTCACCGAGCCGCCCCCTTTACGATGTAGATCAAAAAATGGCGAAATCCCCGTTCCTCACCGCGGGCGCGGTGAGGAACGGGGATTCTACTCGCCGAAACCTCGACGGCGAGTGGACGCCGTGCGGAAGCGGGCTCGGTTGTGTGCAATGGCCCCATGGCTGCTGTACCGATATGGACCGACCTGCTGCAGACCCGATCCGCCCTCTGCCTGGGACTCGCCCCCTCCCCCAAGTGGCTGGAGGCATGGCGAATGCCCGACGACGTGGGGGGCGCCCGGCGAATGTGCGCGACGGTGCTGGAGGCCGCGGGCGAGCAGGTGGCCGTCTACCGGATCCAGGCGCCGTTCTTCACCCGGTTCGGCACCGCGGGCACCGCCCTGCTGCGTGACGTCGTCGACGGCGTGCACGAGCGGGGCTCGCTGGCGGTGCTGGACGCGAAGGTGTGCGACGCCGACGACACGATGGACTCCTACGCCGACCTCTACCTGGGGCCCGGCAGCGTGCTGCGCGGGGACGCGGTGACGGCGACCCCGTTCATGGGCTTCGGCTCTCTCGGCCCGCTGCTGCGCCGGGCCTGGGACAGTGGAACGCTGGTCATGGTGCTCGTACGCACCTCCAACCACGCGGCCGGCGGGGTGCAGTGCGCCATGACCGGCTCGCGCACCGTCGCCCAGCGCACCGCCGACGAGGTGCGGGAGTGGAACGACGAGCACGGCGTGGCGGCGGCGGCCGTGGTCGGAGCCGCCCCCGGGGAGGCCCGCGACCTGGTGGCCCGGATGCCGTCCGCGGTCGTGGAACTGCCCGGCCTGGGCCGGGCCGGCCGCGACACCCGCGACCTCGTCGCCGTCGCCGCCGGCGCGCCGGGGCGGGCCGTGCTGCCGGTCACCACCGGGGTGCTGCGGCACGGTCCTGACGTCGCCGCGCTGGAGGCGAGCATCGCGACCTGGCGGAAGGAGATCGGCGCGGGGGTCCCGGCATGCTGATCGAACTGCGGCCCGGCACCTCCGCCGAGGCCGCCGAGGAGGTGGCGGCGCGGGCCGGGGCGCACGAGGACGTCACCGCCTGGCCGGTGCGCCTGGCCGGAAGGGTGTTCGTTGTGGTGAGCGGCGACGAATCCCTCGCCCACGTACCCGCCTCACCCGCCGTGCTGGCCCGCCGCCCCACCCCCGACGGCCACTGGCTGGTACGGCGCGACAGCGGCGTGGCCCCGCGCGAGGTGACGATCGGCCCACCGCTGCCCGGCCCGCCGGAGGCGCCTCGGCAGGTCGGGGTGGTCGGAGGGCCGAGGCTGTGGTGGGCGGCGGGACCGTGCGCGCTGGAATCGACCGAGGACGCGGTCGAGACGGCCCTGGCGGTCAGAGCACAGGGGGCGCACGCGCTGCGGGCCGGGCTGTCCAAGACGCGCAGCAGTCCCTATCACTTTCCCGGCAGGGGCCTGCGGGGCCTGGAGGCGCTGGCGGAGATCCGGCGTGCGGCGGCCATCCCGGTGATCACCGAGGTCTGTGACCCGCGCGAGGTGGCGGCCGTCGCCGAGGTGGCCGACTGCCTGCAGGTGGACGGCCGGCAGCTGGACAACCGGCCGCTCCTGGCCGAGCTGGGTGCTCAGCGACGCCCTGTGCTGCTGATGCGGGGGCCACGGGCGAGCCTGGACGACTGGCTGCGGGCCGCGGAGTTCGTCTTCACCCGGGGTAACAGTGCCGTGGTGCTCTGCGCGGGTGCCACCGGAACGCCGCAGCAGCCCGGCTTCGGGGCGATCACCGCGCTGCGCGCCCGTACCGAGCTGCCCGTGATCTTCGACCCCAGCCACAGCACCCGCTCCGCCTCGCTGGTGGCCCCGGCCGCGCTGGCGGCCTCGGCGTACGGTGCGGACGGGCTGCTCATCGAGTCGTGTACGAAGCCCGAGCGGCTGTATCGCCCCGGCGACGCGGCTCACATGTTCCCCCCCGAATCCCTGGCGGACCTGGTCGCGACCTGCGAGCGGGTCCGGGACTCCGCACGATCCCTGGAGGTCTCGTGTTGACCGCTCGCCTGACCACCGCGAGCTGGCTGGTACCGCTGCGGCGGCCGGAGCGGCCTCGCGCGCGGCTGGTCTGCGTGCCCAACGCGGGAGGCGGCGCCACGACGTTCCGCGGCTGGGCCGGCCTGCCGTCCGACGACGTGGAACTGTGGGCGGTGCGCTCTCCCGGCCGGGAGACCCGCATCGGGGAGAAGCCGCCGCACCGGCTGTCGATGATCGTCGATCCGGTGATCGACGAACTGTCGCGCCTGGCCCCGCTGCCGTTCGCGCTGTTCGGACACAGCATGGGCGCGCTGGTGTCGTTCACCACGGCGCGGCGGCTGCGCTCGCGCGGGCTGCCGGGCCCGGGACGGCTGTTCGTCTCCGGCTGGAACGCCCCCCAGATCCGCGACGGCATGCCGCGGCTCGGGCGACTCTGCGACGAGGACCTGATGCGAGTGCTGCACCGGCTGGACGGCATCCCGCCGGAGGTGATCGGCAACGCGGAGCTGATGAGCCTCGTCATGCCGGTGCTCCGCGCCGACCTGAACGTGGCGGAGTCCTACGTCCACCAGGACGAGCCGCCACTGGCCTGCCCGATCTCGGTGTTCGGCGGGATCGGGGACCCGACGACGACGGCCGCCGGTCTGGGCGCGTGGAGCGCGCAGACGGAGTCGGCGTTCCGGCTCCGGCTGCTGCCTGGCGGGCACTTCTTCATCCACACCCAGCGCCGGACGGTGCTGCGTGCGATCCGGGAGGACCTCGGCACCTGCCGATGAGCGAAGGCCACGACCGAGCCGCCGCCCGGTGCCTGGGCGGCGGAACTCGCGGAGGACTCAGCGTTTCCTGGCGGTGAGCCTGCCCATGGACAGGGTGGCCTCGGCACCGTAGAAGCGGCCGACGCGCTCGGCCTCCCGCTCCAGCTCCTCGCTCCGGCCGGAATCGAGTTCGACGAACGACTCGACCTTGATCTCGACCTTGCCGCCCTTCTCCCTGCGCTCCCACATGCCGGACACGACCCCGTCGACGAGCATGACCTGGTGGGCGACCGCGCCCTCGTACCTGCCCCGGCCGTGCTCGAAGACGCGTCCGGCGGTGTCCTTGGGCACGACGACCTCCTTGGGGCCGCTGCCCAGGATGTACGCCTCGTACTGCGGCAGCAGCCGCAGGCAGCTCGCCTGTGACGGCCAGCGGCTCTCGTCGGCGGCGAGGACGTACGCCCTGCGGCCCTCGACCTCGACCTGGACGATCTCGTCGCCGAGCGACTCCAGCGCCTCGCGTGCCTCGGGCGGCCTGAGCGCGAACCAGCGGGCCAGGTCCTGGTGGGTGGCGGGACCGTAGGCGCGCAGGTAGCGGCGGATGATCTCCATCGCCGACTCCTCGGGGTCGGGCTGTTCGCCGAGCTCGACCTTCAGCCCCGCCCACCGGTCGGGCCTGACGTAGGTGACCTTGGCGCCCCGTACCGGCCCGAAGCAGAGCACGCCGAGGTAGGCCACCGGACGCAGCAGCTCGCCCCAGTTGGAGGCGAGCTTGTCCTTGGCCCAGGCCCCGACCCGGCCCGACACCTCCCCGGCCAGCTCCTCGCGGGTCAGGCACTCGCCGTCCAGTGCCTCGCGGACCGCGTCGACGAACGACTCGCCCTGTTTCGCGGTCAGCCCGTGGTGGGCGTGCCAGCTGCCCTTGGCGCGCCAGTAGGGCTTCCAGCGCATCGCCGCCAGCCACAGGGCCAGCTCGTCGGCGGCGTGCACGTGCAGGGTGCCGCGCAGGCTGTACGTCTTGACGAGGCGTTTGTCGTCGTAGAGCTCCGCGCGGACCTGCTCGCGGGTGGCGTCCCTCACCCGTGACCCGATGGCCAGCTCGGCCGCGGCGGCGACCTGTGCCTGCACCCCGCACACGTCACGCACGGGTTTCCGCAGGTCGCCGGAGACGGGTTTCACGAGATGGTGGCGGGCCAGCCGCCGCGCGTGGACCTGATCCCAGGTGAGCGAATTCATGGTGGATGCCTCTACCCCATCGGATGGAGCCGAACCTGGACGTGCTTGACGCCGTTGATGACCGGGGAGCGCAGGTAGTCGGGTGGTCCGAGCAGTTCGGCCGCCGACACCGAGGTCGCGAGCTCGTCCAGGAAGACGGTGAGCTCCAGCTCGGCGAGGGCGGCGCCCAGGCAGAAGTGCGGCCCGGAGCCGAACGCGACGTGCCCGTTGCGTGAGCTGCGGGGGCGTCCGACGTCGAACACCTCCGGCGCGTCGAACACCCGCTCGTCACGGTTGGCGGAGGTGTGCCAGATGACGACGTCCTGGCCCGGATGGATGGTCTTGCCGTACAGCTCGGTCTCGCGGGCGGCGCGGCGCAGCACGTGGCGGCTGGGCGAGGTCCAGCGCAGCAGCTCGCCGACCGCGCCTGGCACCAGCTCGGGTTCCTTGCGCAGCCGCTCCCACTGGTCGGGGTGCTCCATGAGGGCCAGCAGCCCTCCGACGGCGGCGTGCCGGGTGGTCTCGTTGCCGCCGAGCATCAGCACGTCGAAGAAGAGCAGGCACTCCTCCTCGCTGAGCACCCCCGCGTCCTGGGAGTGGGCCAGCAGGCTGACGATGTCGTCGCCGGGTGAGGCGCGCCGCCGCTCCACCAGGCCCTGGCAGTAGAGCAGGAGCCGGCCGTGCGCCTGGGCGGCGTTGGCGCGCACGTCGGAGGTCAGCTGGTACTCGCTGTCGTGCGAGCCGAACGCGGTGGAGGTGAGGTTGAGCATCAGGTCCCAGTCCTGGCGCGGCACGTCCAGCAGCGCGGAGATGCCCGCGACCGGCAGGGCCGCCACGACCTCGGCGAAGTCGCACTCGCCCCGCTCCAGCGCGTCGGCGAACACGTCCCTGACGACCGAGCGCAGGTACGGCTCCAGGGCGGCGATGGCCCGGGGCGTGAAGCACTTGTTGACCAGCTTGCGCAGCTCGGTGTGGCGGGGCGGATCGGTCGTATTGATCATCTTTCCGGAGCCCTGGTCACCGGTGTTGCGGTGCGGGCCAAGGGTGTTGGTCTGGTTGGAACTGAAGGTCCGGGGGTCCTTCTGCACCTTCACGCAGTCCTCGTAGCGGGTGACCGACCAGAAGCCCGGCTCCCTGCCCTCGGGGTTCCAGTACAGCGGGTCATGGTCGCGCAGGTGGCGGAAGACCTCGTGGGGTCTGTCTCCGACGTGCAGATCGGCGTCGGCCAGATCGACATCGGTCATTTACGAACCTCCCATTCCTCGGAGAAACTCCCGGCAGCTGTCATCTCGCCGGCGGGATGGCACTGATTTAAGCGGCGGGTTGTTCCGATTAAGGCGAAGGCGGGATTATAAACCGCCCGCCGGAGGGCCGCCCGGGCGTTTTTCCGCGTTTCCGATGACGTGGTTATCGTCCTCCCATGGTGCTACGTGTCAAGCTCGTCCTGTCATTGCTCACGGCCACCGCCCTGGTCGGAGGCGCTTCCCCGCCGGTGGAGCGGCCTGTCGCGGTGCGGGCCCCCGGACCGTTCACGATGCGGGACTTCCTGACCACGAAGAAACTCGGTCAGGTCGTCCCGTCCCCCGACGGTAAATCAGTGGCGGCGGTCGTGAAACGCGGCCCGAGCGAGTCGAGCAGATATGGCGCATCATTTGTCGATGGAAACGAGCGCGCCGACATCTGGATAGCGGACGGCGCGGGACCGGCCCGTGACGTGACGCACGGGGCGAAGGACGGCACCGGTCACTACAACCCGGTCTGGTCGCCCGACGGGCGCATGCTGGCCTTCGCCTCCACCCGGGGCGGCGACGACGTTTTCCTGCACGTGTGGGACCGGGAGAGCGGCGAGATCCGCAAGCTGACCCCGCGCGGAGTGCAGACGATGACGAACGCCTCCGGCTACCTGATCCAGTGGCTGGACTCCCGGCGGGTGATCGCGCCGATGGTGAACCCCGGCCGCTGGTCGCTGGAGTACGGGCAGTGGCTGGAGGCCCAGCGTGCCGCCCCGAAGGAGTGGGCCAAGGTCGAGCGCGGCAAGGAGAACACCGCCTCCGTGCTCGACAGCTCCACCGCCGACGGTGCGGACGCGCTGGACGAGGAGATCGCCGTCGTCGACGCCGTCACCGGCAAGATCACCTCAGCCGGGCCGGCCCGCACCTACACGGCGGGCAACCTGGTCGCCGACCCGACCGGGCGGCACATCGCCCGGGTGGACGACCTCGGCCCCACCCCCGCACGCGCCGGGCAGCTCAAGCGCGTCCTGGAACGGCGTACCCGGCTGGCGATCGCCTTCGCCTCCGGCGGGCAGCCACGCGTGGTGACCGAGGTGCCGAGTCCCTCGGTCACCGTGCAGCCCCGCTGGGCCGCCGACGGCGCCAACCTGCTGGTCGTCGGCAAGGCCACGCCGAAGACGCCCGACCCGTTCACCGCCTACCTGGTGCCCGCCGCCGGCGGGAAGGCCGCACCGCTGGCCGCCGACCGGCTGGTGGCCACCGGCCTGCTCTGGGGCGCGGGCACCCCGCTGGTGCGCGGCACGCAGGTCGCCAAGGCCGCCGATCCGGCGGCCCGCCAGGACTGGTGGGCGTTCGACCCGGCCGATCCCGCCGCCAAGCCGCGCGACCTGACCTCGCGGTTCAAGGTCCCCCCGCTGGAGCTGGTGCCGGTGAGCGGTGGCGTGCTGGGCGTGGCCGACGGGCGCGCCTGGCTGATCGACCCGCGTACCGGGCAGGCCCGCGACCTGAAGGCCACCGGCGCCGCCCCGCTGGCGGAGCTGGCCTGGCCGCTGGACGACGGGGTCAGGCGCAACGGCGTACGCCCCACCGACCGGGGCGGTGCCGAACCGGCCAACCCCCGGCTCGACCGCGACTTCCCCCTGGTGCTGGCGCGTGACACCAAGGGCGGCCTGTACGAGCTGGCGCCCGGCGCCGCGCCGGTGCTGACCCCGCTCCCGGCGCCGCACCCCGAAGCGGGCGTCGCCGGGTACTCCCCCGCCGGCCGCACCGCGGTCTTCGGCGCGGGCGGCGACCAGGGCACCGCGCTGTGGACCACGCACGCCGGCCGCCACACCCAGCGCATCTCGCTGAACGGCCACCTCGCCCAGGTGCTCCCCCCGCAGCGCAGGCTCGTCACCTACAAGGGCGCGGACGGGGAGAAGCTGACCGGCGCGCTGCTGCTGCCACCGGGCCACCGCGACGGGCAGCGTCACCCTCTCGTGGTCAACGTGTACGGCACCCGGATCGTCTCGACCCTGGAGGACGTGCCGGAGTTCCAGGTCAACAACCCGAGCTACCTGACCCTGCAGTTCCTGGCCGCCAATGGTTACGCCGTGCTCGTCCCGTCGATCCCCCGCCCCGAGGGCAAGGCGGCGGCCGAGCCGATGACCTGGCCGACCAAACCGATCATGAACGCGGTGGACGCCGCGATCGACGCGGGGGTGGCCGACGCCAAGCGGCTGGCGGTGATGGGGCACTCCTTCGGCTCCTACAACGTGCACAGCCTCGTCACCCAGACCGACCGGTTCGAGGCGGCGATCGCGATCTCCGGCTTCTCCGACGTGATCAGCAGCTACGGCGTGTTCGACGCCCGCTTCCGCTACACGCCGCGCGCGCAGGAATGGTTCGCGCCGGCCTACATCGAGGACCCGGCCTTCGAGTTCGGGCTGGGCCGGCCCCCGTGGGAGGACCCGCGGCGGTACGTGCGCAACAGCCCGCTGCTGCACGCGGGCAAGATCAAGACTCCGGTGCTCATGCTGCACGGCGAACGTGACTATCTGACCCACACCGGCTCCGAGGAGATGTACACGGCGCTGGCCAGGCAGGCCAAGAAGGTGCGGCTGGTCAGCTACTGGGGCGAGGCGCACATGCCGTACTCGATGGTCTCGCCCGCGAACTTCCAGAGCATGATCGAACAGGAGCTGGACTGGCTCCGGCTGAACCTGCCCGGGAGCGAGCGGTGAGGCTCTTCTCGCCCGTCCAGGAGCGGGCCTGGCTGGAACACCTGCTCGGCGATGCCGCGCCCGGCGGGATCTCCCTGCGGCTGCGGCTGACCGGCCCCCTCGACGAGGCGACACTGGGCGCGGCGCTCGGCGACCTGGCCGCGCGGCACGAGGTGCTGCGCTGGTCCCTGCCCGCCCGGGGCGACGGGCCGCGCCCGGTGGTCTCGGCCGGGGTCCTGCCCGTCCCGCGGGCGGTTCCGGTCGAGCCCGAGAAGCTCGGCGCGACGCTGGCCGAGCTGGAGTCCCGGCCGTTCGACCTGGTGACCGGGCCACTGGCCCGCGCCTCACTGCTGGCGCTCGGCCCGGCGGAGCACGTGCTGGTGCTGCGCGCGCACCCGTGCGTCACCGACGAGGGCTCGGCCGCCGTACTGGCCGCCGACCTGGCCGAGCTGTACCGGGCGCGAACCGAAGGGGACTCCCCGCACTTGCCCGATCCGCCCCGCGCACCGGTCGCGGGCGACCTCCCCCGCCCGCCCGCGACACCCTCTGACCTCCCTTCGCGCGCCGCGCCCACGCGGCCCCTGGCTTCCGAGGCCGATCGACCGGCAGGGCCGGCCGGCGTCGTTCCCACCGCGCCGCACGCCAGGCCCGAGTTCTGGCGTGCGGCACTGCGGGAGGTGCCGCCGCTGGAGGTGGCCACCGACCGCCCCCGCCCCGGGCACCGTTCCGGCGCGGGCGGGGCACACCACTTCGAGGTGGCCGTACCGGCCGGGCTGGGCGACCCTCCGCTCGCTGTGCTCACCGCGTTCACCGCGCTGCTGTCGCGCTGCTCGGGCCAGGAGCGCTTCACGATCGGCGTGCACTCCCCCGGCCGCGTCTCGGGGCCGCTCGGCGGGGAGCCGAACGAATTCTCCGGGACGGTGGGGCCGCTGGATGACTTCCTCCCGGTGCGCGTGGACCTGTCCGGCGACCCCGGCCCCGCCGCCCTCTCCGCCCGCCTGGAGCGAGCCGTCGGCGACGCCTGGCGGCATCGGCTGCCGCTGCAGGACGTGGCCGCCGCCGTCGCCCCGCCCCGCACCCCCAGCCGGGGCGCGCTGTTCGACGTGACGTACGGCGTCGTGCCCCCTCCCGTCACGCACCAGGCGGCGGGCCTGCGCCTGGAACCGTTCGACGCCCCGGACGCCGTCACTCCGTGGGCGGCCCGCGACCTGGACCTGCGCCTCACCACGGAGGCGTCGGTCAGTGGCCGTGAGGGCGGGGAGAGCGGCGACCGGCCGCGCGCTCCCCTCGCCGGGAACGGCGGGGCGGCCCTTCCAGAAGGCGGCGGCGAGCGGCTGCGGGCGACCCTCACCTACGCCGTCGACGTCTTCGACCACGCCACGATCCAGCTGATGGCCGCCCGCCTGGTCCGGTTGCTCGGTGAGATGTCCCGCCTCCCCGCCCGGCCGGTGCTCGACCTGCCGCTGGACGAGTGCTCCGGCCCTCTTACCGGCCCACCGGTGGCCGTGGACCCGGACTCCACCCTGGCCGTACTGATCGCCGCGCAGGCCGGGCGCACCCCCGGCGCGACGGCGGTGGACGGCGACGACGGGCGGCTCACCTACCGCGAGCTGGACGAGCGCGCCCGGGAGCTGGCCGGCCGGCTGGCCGCCGAGGGGGTGGGCCCGGGCACGGTGACCGCGATCTGCCTGCCCCGCTCGGCCCGGCTGGTCACGGTCGTGGCCGGGGTGCTGTACGCGGGCGGCGCGTTCCTGGCACTCGACCCGGCCCAGCCTGCCGCCAGGCTGGAGTACCTGCTGTCCGACGCGGCCGCGGCCGTCCTGGTGAGCACCGGGGAGATCCTCCGCGAACTGCCGCCGGGCGGGGGGCGCCGCCTCGACCTCGACCGGAGCGACCCGGCCGGCCGAGCGGGACCGACCGCCCCGGCCGGTCCCGCCGGGCCGCGCGACCTCGCGTACATGATCTACACCTCGGGCTCGACCGGCCTGCCCAAGGGGGTGCTGCTTGAGCACGCCGGCGCGTGCAACCTGGTCACGGCCCTCGCCTCCGAGCTGGGCATCGGTCCCGGCACGCGGCTGCTGCAGTTCGCGCCGCCGACCTTCGACGCCTGGGTCTGGGAGGTGTTCACCACGCTGACCTCCGGCGGCACCCTGTGCGTACCGGAGGCCGGGAACATCCTCGTGGGCCGGGCACTGAGCAGGTGCCTGTCCGGGCGCGAGGTGAACGCCGTGCTGCTGCCCCCCTCGGTGATCGCGACGCTGCCCGGCGACGACCCGCTGCCGGACCTTCGGGTGCTGGTGACCGGTGGCGAGGCGTGCCCCCCCGAACTGGTCGAGCGCTGGGGCACCGGCCGGCGCATGGTCAACGCCTACGGGCCGACCGAGGCGACCGTCATCGCGACCCTGGCCGACTGCTCGCCCGGCGAGGGCGTACCCCCGATCGGGCTGCCCATGGCGGGGGCGTACGCGCTGGTGCTGGACGCCGCGGGCCGGACGGCGCCACGGGGCGTGCCCGGCGAGCTGCACGTCGGCGGCGTGGGCGTGGCCCGCGGCTACCACCGGCGACCCGCGCTGACCGCCGAACGCTTCGTGCCTCTCGCCGGGCCGTTTCCCCCCGCACCGGGCCGGCCTCCGGCTCCTGGGGGGCGGCTCTACCGGACCGGCGACCTGGTGCGGCAGCGCCCCGACGGCCGCCTCGACTTCATCGGCCGGGTGGACCACCAGGTCAAGCACCGCGGCTACCGGATCGAGCTCGGCGAGATCGAGCAGACGCTGCGCGCCTGCCCCGGAGTGGACGACGCGGCGGTGACACTGGAGGACGACCAGCTGGTGGCCTACGTGTCCGTCCCCGTGTCCGTCCCCGTGCCCGCGTCCGCCCGCACCGCCTCCGGGCCGGTGACGGCGAAGGACGCCAGGGCATGGGCGGCCGGGCGACTGCCCGGCTACATGGTGCCGGGGACCGTGCACGTGCTGGACGAGCTGCCGCTGACGAGCGCGGGCAAGATCGACCGCCGCCGGCTGGCCTCCTCGGCCGCCCGCGCCGAGAAACACCCGGACGAGCCGCGTGACCGGCTGGAACTGGAGGTGCTGGAAGCCTTCCGGCGGGTGCTGGGCAACCGCCGGGTCGGCCCGCACGACACCTTCTTCGAGGCGGGCGGCGACTCACGGCTCGCGGTGACGCTGCTGGACCGCCTCCGTGGCGGCCTGCGCAGGCCGGTGGCGGCCCGCCTGCTGTGGGAACACCCCACGGCCGCGGGCTTAGCCTCGGCGCTGCGCGAACCCGGTTAGCTCCCCTCCCGGAAGCCCGCGCGGCTGAGGCGGCTCGTGAAGCTCCCGCGGCCTGTCCGGAGCCGAGCCGCACGGGGGCGGGTACGGGTGCCGCCATCGGAAGCCGTCCGGGGGGATGAGCGCCTCAAGATGCTCGCGTACCTGCGGTACCACGGCCTTGAGGTATCGGGCCGGGGTGACCGCCGGGTTTTCCGCGGCGAGCGTTACCAGGGCCTCGGCGCTCGACAGGAGGGTGTAACGGCGGGAGCGGCGGTTGTGGAACACGAAGTTGGGCTTGCTCCATGACGACTTACCGGCGTTTCTGGTCCGCGCGGCGGTGACGACGATGCGGCCGCCCCTGCGCCAGCCGTCACCGTGCCAGGCGTCCAACCACACCCGGTGCCCGTCGTAGATCCATTTCACGTCCCACGTGTGCTCGTGCAACACCTCCGCGTACCCGGAGAACGCGGCGGGACGAGGCGGGCGAGGTTCGCCCGTCTGCGGCGCGGCGGCATGCAGGGGCTCTTCTTGCCGGTAGCGGGCGTACTCATCGGGGTAGGCCGCCCTGAGCCTCTGCTCCAGGGGGCCGTGCACCTGCCGGAACAGCCGTAGGTCGTGTGCGCGGCGAAGCCTGCCGCGTTCCATCAGGCGAGTGCGCAGGTGGGTGAGGAAGGTGAGCTTGGGGGCCCAGTCCTCGACGGACGCGTCGTGCCGGGTATCGATCAGGTACCGGTCGGGAACGGCGAACCAGGCCCGGACGTGGCGCTCCCCGGTTTCGAGGCCGATCTGCTCGAAGGTCTGAGAGCCCAGCTCGACCAGGGCGTCATACCGCGGGCCAGCACAGCCACCCGGCCGTCCACCGGCCGGTCCATCGATGCGGTCACGACGAACCGTGCCTCTCGGCGACGCCGGCGGATCCTGGCCAGCCGCCGGTCCGCACGCAGGGTGTCGGGGTGCTCGATGCCAAAAGTGATCATCTTGCTCCACCACGAAAGCTGGTGGTTGCCCTCCTGGACGGTGAGGACCTCCTCCCACATCGTCCGCGCGCCGGGGGCCGACAACCACCGGGTGACGCCGGCGGGAAACCGGTTGAGGATCGCCTCCGCGACGGCCAGCAGACTGAAGACGTGGTCGTTGCGGCCATAGCGGGCGGTCAACTGCTCGGGGGTGATCCGCGGATCGAGTGCCGCGGCATCGACCAGCCGCATTACGTTGTCCATACCAGCCTCGCAGAAGTCGGCCACCACCCGGCGCCATGTCATTCTGATACGAGATGTCGACGCTCGGTGAGCATTTGGTACAACCGGCCCGCCGCGTGACCGGCTGGAGTTCGACCACGCCACCCGGCGACCACCACCTCCACAGGTTCCGGGAGATGACCGGAATCACCGGTTCGGGACAGCCGTGCGGGGCCGATGACCTGCCGATCTTCACCGCGGAACCAGCGGGCCATGATGCTCCGGGCGACCGGCGAGGTCATGCCGGTCGCCCGGAGCCGGCCGCTCACACACCCCTGATCCGCCCTTGGCCGCCGGCGCGAAAGCTAGTCGGACACGATCAGGTTCGGATCCGCCAGGGACTGCATCACGTCGTCGGGCATGTAGACCAGCGCCTGGAGCACGAGCGGATCGATGTAGCGGGCCTGGCCTGACGTGATGTCTTTCAGGACCGCTCTGGGTACCCGTCCTGAGGTGTCGACCGATATCTCGATGGAGGCGAACTCGTTGCCGACCACTACTCCGTCGACGAAGCCGGCGAGCGGCTCGTCCCGGCCGCCGCCCCGCTTCGAGCCATTGAGGTCGGTCACGGCATACCTCCGTCCGGTGTCTCGTTCACCGTCGATCAGATCAGGAACGTCATGTTGCCCAGCCGTTCGTCGGCGTCCAGCAACATCACTTTCTTCCGGCGCAGCTTGAAACCCGACGGCGAGCGCCACAGCGTGTAGTGGCAGCGAGCGGCGTAGAGCGACTTGCGGCCCAGCCGCAGCTCGACCATGATCGTCCGGGCCGTGACCTCGACGGTCCCGTCCTCGCCGTTCGGGTTCACCACGCGGATGTTCCCGACCACCCGGGACACCTTCGAGCGGGGCTCCTGCGAGTGAGCCCCTCCGGTCGTCAGCCGGAAGCAGCGTTCCTCCAGACGGGCGCGATCGTCGTAGATGATCGAGACGTGCTTCGCCGGGTCGTAGTCGTCGAGATTGCACGGCACCCAGTAGGTGCACTGGTCGTCCCAGAGCGCGAGCCACTCGTCATACGCGTTCGCGTCCGCCAGCTCGGCCTCGAGGAACAGGAACTCGGTCACCTCACCGAGCAGGGTCATGTCGGTCACCGTGCCTCTCCTTCGGTGTGCGCGGCCACGTCGGCCGCTGCCGCGGGACCGTCGCTCATGGCGCGCAGCCACGCCCCCATCTGGGCGCGCTGCGGCACCTCGTCGGTGACGTTGCCGACCAGCGAGCCGTCCTCCTGGGGTTCGACCGTCAGCCCGCGCGCGAGGACCAGCCACGGGATGTGGTCGGCCTGAAGCCCGATCTGGTTGCGCTCGAAGATCTCGGTGTCATCGGGCGTGCCGAAGCTGGCAACGCCGCTGAACCACTCGAAGGAGCGGATCCTCTCCGTGTTGACGGAATCCGGAACACCGTCCAACATCGCCGGATAGCTCATCACCTCGGTGCGTCCCGCGGCGAGCGGGCGGACGACGCGCACCTGGGAGCCGATCAGCTGCAGGTTCGGCCAGACGTGGATGTGCACGTCGCGGGAGCGGCGGATCACCTCGGGCGCGTCGTCTCCGTACGCCTCGGTCATCAGGCTCATGTACTCACGACCGTCGGCGGTGTCGGGGATCCCGGCGGCGATCGACGTGTTCGACGCGGCCCCGACGACGACCTTGTCCTTCCCGGTCAGGTCCAGCCGGCAGTGACCGTTGCCCAGGTCCCAGCTCTCGTTCGACGACTTGTCGGAGTTGCCGGCGCCCCGTTTGTAGGAGGCGCCCTGCTTGCGCTGACGCAGATCGAGGACCGTCTTGTGGGTGAAGTTGGTGTGGTAGCCGTCCATGCCCACGAACTTCCAGTTGCCCCAGAACATCGACTTGGACGTTCCCGCCGACAGGCTCACGGTGCCCTGAGGCGACGCCTTGACGAAGTCCTCCAGGTAACCGGCGGCTTTGCCCAGGTGTTCGGCCAGCGTGGGGCCTTCCTCCGCCATCGAGGCGAAGACGAACCCCGAGGCGGACCCGACGCGGGGGACCCGGCCGAGACCGAGTGTGCTCTTGTCGAAGTCGTCGCCGTACCGGGACGGGTACGGAACGCCGACCAGGTCTCCTGAGGAGTTGTACGTCCAGCCGTGATAGGGGCAGCGGAAGAAGGAGGCGTTGCCGTACTCCTCCATGCACACGGCGGCACCGCGGTGCCGGCAGCGGTTGAAGAAGACGCCGATCTCACCGTCGGCGCCACGTGAGACGATGAGCTGCTTCTCGCCGATCCACTTCGTGCAGTAGTCGCCCGGCTGCGGAATCTCCGACTCGTGCGCCACGAACACCCAGTAGCGATAGAAGATGTTCTCGAGTTCGGCCTTGTATATGTCTTCGCTCGTGAAGACCGCGGAGTGCACGCGGTCCGGCTGGATCAGTTCAGCGAAATGAGCCACAGCCCCACAACCTTTCTCTCCCACGTCCAGACCCTGTCCTCGGGAATGCCGCGCACCTCACGTCGGGACACCTTCCGGTTCCGGACCTCGTGGTTGCGGCGGCGCCTCGGCCGCTACCGCGCCCCGCTCTTCCGTCGCCAGGGGCCCGGACCGCCGACCGGCGAGGGGACCTGCGGCGACGCGGGAGTGGACGGGGCAGTAGCGTGTCCGGTCATGGACGCGACGGACTCATCGGCGTTCTCGTACGAAACGAGCGGGCTTGCGGCCCCGCATGGCGGCCTGCACGCTCATCCTGTACGAGAAGTAAGTGTATCCACTCTTCAGTGTACATACAATGCTCAATCCTCGAAGGTCGCCATGATCTCGTCCAGCGGAGTCCGCGCGGCCAGCGCACGACGCAGCGCGAGCAGCCGCGACGGCGCGTTCAGCGCGAAGGCGCCGGCGAGTCCCCCGTCGCGGACGTACAACGCGACCAGGCTGTCACCGGCCGGGCCCTCGAGGACGATCCGAACCTCGTCTTCAGCCCTCGGCCGGCCGACGATCTGCAGCCGGCTGCCGTACTGATCCGACCACACGTACGGGACCGGCGAATAAGCGCGTGGACTGTCCGGACGCGCGATGTTCCACGCCACGACCCCCGCCTGCTCGACGGCGTTCGTCCAGTGCTCGATGCGCATCGGCTCGTCGTACAGCGGGTTCGGCCAGCGTGCGACGTCGCCGGCCGCGAAGACGTGCGGTGCGCTCGCGCGGCAGAACTCGTCGCAGACGACGCCGTCGGCCACGTCGAGTCCCGATTCGGCCAGCCAGTCCGTGTCGGGAGTCGCACCGATGCCGACGACCACCACGTCACAGTCCAACGTCGTGCCGTCGTCGAGGACAACGCGCCGGCCACCCGCGCCGTCGTCACCGACGTCGCTCACCGAGCGGCCCAGGACGAGCTGGACCCCCCTGCTCTCGTGCAGCCGCGCGAGCCGCTTGCCGACGAGGTCGCCGAGAACCCGGCCGAGCGGGAACGCGTACGGCTCGACGACGGTGACGCTCGCCGACCTCACGGTCGCCGCCGCGGCCACCTCCGAACCGATGAACCCGGCTCCCACCACCACGACCCGGGCCGGCGCGTCGACGACGTCGCGAAGGTCCAGGGCATCCCGCAACGTACGCAGGTAGTGGACACCGGGACGCGCCGGCGCCGCGGGCAGCCTCCGGGGCACGGAGCCGGTGGCGATGACCAGATCGGAGTACTCGATCGCCGTGCCGTCGGCCAGCCGCACCGTACGTGCCCCGACGTCGAGACCGACGGCGCGGCAACCCCGCCGCAGTTCGATCCGGGCCCTGTCCAGATCCGCCTGCGAGCGCAACATGACCGACTCGGCGCTCCCGCGCCCCGTGAGGATCTGCTTCGACAGCGCGGGACGGTCGTACGGGAGGTCCGGGCCCGCTTCGAGGATGGTGATGCCGCCCTCGAACGAGAGCCGGCGCAGCCCTTCCGCGGTCCGCACACCGGCGATCGAGCCACCGATGATCAGAACGTCACTGCGGTCGGTCATCCGTCGACCCCGATGGCCTCCGCCGGGCAGGCGAAGGCCGCGGTACGCGCACGCTCCTCGTCGGCTCGGTTCACCGTCCCGTCACCGATCAGATGGGCACGGTTGTCATCACCCATGCGGAACAGATCGGGTGCGAGGGCGACGCACTCGCCGAACCCGCAGCACTTCTCGAACTCGATGTACAGCTTCACGAGAACTCCCTGATATTAGGTGGTCGTGACCGTGACGGCCCTGACCAGGGCCGCCCGGAGCACGTGCCCCTCCATGACGTCCACGTCCCTCCGGAACGACACCGCCGGCGGCACGGCGAGGCAGCCGGTCGCCGCTCGCCGTGCCGCCAGGACACCATCAAGCCCGCCCGTAGCCGTACGGATTGACCCGGACGTCCACGACGACCGTGCCGCCCGCGCCGACCTCGTCGAACGCCTTGGCGAGCACCTGTTGCAGCTCACCCGGGTCCAGGACCGGACCGTACGCCGACAGCCCGTGACCACGGGCGATCGTCGCCAGGTCCGGGTCGGGATCGCGCAGGTGCTGGCCCACGGTCCGGTTCTCGGCCGGGCGCGAGCGTCGCTCCGCGACCTGCTGCTGGTGTCCCTCGTCGTTGAAGTACGACCGGTTGTTCGCGACGATCACCAGCAGCGGCAGCCGGTAGTGGGCGGCGGTCCAGAGTGCCGAGCCGCCCATCAGGTAGTCGCCGTCTCCCAGCACGGCGACCGGCACGCGGCCCGTCCCGTCCAGGGCCAGCGCGGCCCCGACGGCGATACCGGGCCCGGAGCCGACACCGCCACCGCCGTCGCGGCCGAGATAGTCCAGCGGTTCGGAGAACAGCGCGTCCTCCCCGGACCATCCCAGCGGGAGTGTGGTGTAGCTGATCCTCCTGTCACCGGCGGCCTCGCGGATCGCCGCGGCGAGGTCGGACATCAGAATGGGGTCGCCCTCGACCTCCGGGCGGCCGACCGGCCGCGTCGCCGGAAGCGCCGGGGGCCAGTCGGGCCGCTCGACCGGCGGGTTCCCGTCCACCCGGGCCAGCAGGGCCGAGACCATCTGGTCCGCGCCGGCCGTGACCTCCAGGTCCGAGGAGACCAGCGCGAAGTGGTCCTTGGTCCACCCGTTGAGCAGGGCTCCCAGGTTCTTGCAGTGGACCACCGTAGGCCGCGGGCCGTCCCCGAACGCCGCGGTGAGAGTACCCGAGAGCTCCGTCCAGTTCAGGCTGATGATCAGGTCGCTCTGGCGCACCAGCTCGGCACCGGACTTGCTCAGCCGGCCCGCACCGGGTTTGGCGGGGTGGCGTGGATGTTCGGTGGGGAAGACGGCCGGCATGCGCATGTCGGTCAGGCAGCAGGCGCCCAGCGCCTCGACCAGAGCCACCCGCCGGTCCCATTCCTCCTCGGTGCGGCCGGCTCGTCCCAGGAGCACCAGCGGCCGCTCGGCCGAGGCGAGCATCGCGAGGATCTCACCGACCGTGCCCGCGTCCGGCGCGGGGTCGGTGGGTGCCGGATACCGCTCGGGCTCCGGGATCCCGACAGAGTCGTCGACCTCGCACTCCTGGATCTCGGAGTCGAGGCAGATGTAGACCGGGGCGGACGGCTCGGCCCGGGTGAGGCGGTACCCGCGCATCACCGACTCCAGCGCCGCCTGCACAGAGCCTGGCTGATCGTCCCACTTCACGTAGTGGCGGACGATCGCCGCCTGGTCGGCGGACGTGTGAACCCAGTCGATCCACGGCCGGCGCTTCGCGGCGTCCAGCGGGCCGGTCGCGCCGATCAGGACCATGGGGGCGCGGTCGCAGTAGGCGTTGTAGATCGCCATCGCGGCGTGCATCAGGCCCACGTTGCTGTGGAGCCCCACGAGCATCGGCCGGCCGGTCACCTTGGCGTACCCCTGCGCGATGGCGACGGAGTGCTCCTCGTGCAGGCACACGATCATCTGCGGCCCGGTGTTGCCGAGGTAGTTCACCAGGCTGTCGTGCAGTCCCCGGTAGCTGGAGCCGGGGACCATGGCGATGTAGGGCAGATCGAGACGGCTGAGCAGTTCCGCGATGGCGTCGCTGCCCCATTCCATGGGGGGCCGTTCGGTGATCGGCACGTTCAACTGTTCTGGCTTCACGGAGACTCCACTCGCATCTGCTCGGCAGCCGTCGTCCGCTCACACATGGACGTGCACCGTCTTCGTCTCGGTGTAGCTGAGCATCTCGTCGAAGCACTCCTCACGTCCGGTGCCGGAGTTCTTGAAACCGCCGAACCCGGTGCCGAGGAAGTGCCGCGACACACCGTTCACCCAGACGTAACCGGCGCGGACGTCGCGCGCGGCCCGCATGGCCTGCTTCAGGTCGTTGGTCCAGATGGACGCGGTCAGGCCGTACTCGACGTCGTTGGCCAGCTCCATCGCCTCGTCGACGTCCCGGTAGCGGATCAGGGACATCACCGGACCGAAGATCTCTTCCCGGAAGATGCGCATATCCCGGGTGACGTCGGCGAAGACCGTCGGGCGGATCCAGTAGCCGCGCTCGAACTCGGGGCCTTCCGGGCGGGTGCCGCCGGCGACCAGGCGCGCCCCGTCCTCGATCCCCGCCTGGATGTAGCCGAGTGCCTTCTCGTACTGCGCCCGCGAGTTCATCGGACCCGCACCGGACTCCTCGCTGGCGGGGTCGCCCTGGACGATCGCCTCGGCCTTCGCGACCACGCGCTCCAGGACCGCGTCGTAGAGCGAGTCCGGGAGCAGAATCCGGCTCATCGAGCCGCAGGACTGGCCCATCCAGGCGAAGTTCATGCCGGCGACCGCGCTCGCGGCGACCTGGTCGGGGTCGGCGTCGGGGAACACGATCATCGGGTTCTTGCCGCCCAGTTCCAGGCTGACGTGCTTGACGGCCACCTCGGCGGCCGCACGCTGGATCGCCAGCCCTGTCGGCACAGAACCGATGAAGGAGATCCGCTTCACCAGCGGGTGGCGCACCAGCGGGACGCCGGCGCCGGCCCCGTCGCCGGTCACGATGTTGACCACGCCGGGCGGCAGCGTCTCCCGCACGATCTCGGCGAGGACACCGGCCGACAGGGGCGACTGCTCCGACGGCTTGATCACCACGCAGTTGCCCGCCATGAGCGGGGCCCCGAACTTCGCGGCGAACAGGATCGGGTGGTTGAACGGCACGATCCGCCCCACCACCCCGTAGGGCTGGCGGACGGAGTAGTGCAGCGCGTCGGCGCTGGCGGGGATCGTCTCACCCTTGAGCTCGGTCCCGAGGCCGGCGAAGTACTCGATGCCGCGCACCGCGCTCGCGACGTCGTGGCGGAGCTTGGCGATGGTGTTGCCGGTGTCGCGGACCTCGATGTCGAGGATCCGCTTGCCCTCTTCCCTCAGGCGCTGCGCGTAGCCTCGCAGCGCGTTGGCGCGCTCGGTCATCGACAGTCCGGCCCACGCGTCGAAGGCCCCCGCCGCGGCCTCCACCGCCGCGTTCACATCCTCCGGTCCGGCGGCGGGCATCCGGCCGATGACCTCCTCGTTGGCCGGGTTCACCGACTCCAGCCAGTTCGAGGTCCGGCTCTCCACGAGTTCGCCGCCGATGAGCATCCGCCCATCAATGAATTCCGACACGTGCACTCCTTGCCTTCGCGTCACCCATGTATCGGCCTGGGTCGCGTTCTCAGTTCGACGTCCGTGGAGGACGTCTCGGACAGTTGGGTCGACCAGCCGGCGCCGGGCCGCGGGTGTGGAGCCGACCCCACACCCACGGCCGTTTCGGGTCACCGTCGACGTCCGACCCCGGTGGACGACTCAGTTGGCGGACAGGTCCACGAAGATCTTGCGCCAGTCGTCCGGCACGGGCTGACCCGTCGCCTTCATGAAGGCGACCAGCCTCTCGGCGGACTCCTCACTGACCTCGGGCTGCTTGGCGATGGCACCGCCGTCCCGCTGGTCCTTGACCCCCGACAGCACGGCGTCCTTGGGGCTGCCCTCGAACTTCTCCTTGTAGATCCACTCGTCGACCACCGCGGAGTTCTCGTAGACCTCCTTCTGCGCCTCCCCCAGAGCCTTCCTGAAGTCCGCCACGAGCTCCTTGTTGTTCTTGTAGAAGTCCGGGGTGACCGCGACGACCGACGTCAGGGTGTTGGTCAGCTCAGGCACCTCACCGCCGCTGACGTTGACGAAGAGCTTCGCGTAGCCCTCCGACTCCGCCACCTGCGGGTAGGGCGAACCCATGCTGCCGGCGACGACCTTCTCGCTCTTGAGTCCGGCCAGGGTCCCCGAGGCGGAGCCCATCGAGTTCATCTTGAAGTCGTCCGCGGACAGGCCGGCCAGCTGGAACATGTACTTGGCCATGTAGCTGCTCGACCCCTGGGGGCTGGAGACGCCCCACGGCTTGCCGGCGAGGAACTTCATCTTGTCCTTCAGCGATGAGTCGTCCTTCAGACCGCTCTCCTTCCAGGCGGAGGCGGTGATGATGACCGACTCGGGAAATCCGTTGCCGACCTGCGCGATGATCGGGAACTCCTGGCCCTGCTGCAGGGCCGCCATCGGGTTCACCGACGAGGTGATCGCCATGTCGGTGCTGCCGCCGAGGGTCGCCTGCAGGCTGCCACCACCGTGGACCTCGATGAACTCCGCCTCGATGTTGTGCTTCTTGAGGATGCCGGTGCCCTGCGCGTACAGGATGGCCGAGTTCATCGTCGAGATGAACGGCGCCGCGATCCGGATCTTCCGATTGCCGGTCTTCGCATCCGCCGCGATCGTCTCGCCGCCACCTCCGCAGGCGGTCAGCGTCCCGGCCGTGAGCAACACGCTCAAGGCGATAGTCGCCAGCCGGCGCGTTCCCCGCGTCCGGGCCTTGTTGTCAGATGTGGTCATCCACGTGCTCCTTCACCTTGCCACAGCGCTACCTTGCGCTGAATTGCCCCCAAGACCGAGTCGATGGTCATCGCCGTGACGGTGATCGTCAGAACCGCGACGAGCACCCCCGCGGAGTCATAGCGCTGACCGGAATCAAGAGCCAGATGGCCGAGGCCCTGCGAGGACGCCACGAACTCGCCGACCACCGCGCCGATCAGCGCGACCGGGAACGCGACGCGCAGGCTGGTGAGCAGCCAGGTCGTCGCCGACGGCAGGTAGAGGCCGGTGATGATCTGGCGCTGGTTCGCACCCATCAGGCGCATCTGGTCGAGCAGGTTGTGGTCGATGCGCCGGGTGGCGTTCCACACGTTGTAGAAGATCACCCACATGCAGGAGAACGCCGCGACGAACACCTTCATGGTGAGGTCGACGCCGACCCAGACCACGATGAGCGGTGACAGCATGATCTTCGGCATCGAGTAGAGCATGGCGGCGAACGGTGCGATGACCCGCGAGGTGGACTCGTAGATGCCGAAGAGCAGGCCCAGCGTGCTGCCGACCAGCGCGCCGATCGCGAAGCCGAGGCCGCAGGCCTGCATGGTGTAGGACAGGTGCGAGAGGAGCTTGCCGCCCTCCATGAACTGACCGAAGCGTTCGACGACCGTCGTCGGGCTTGAGATGATGAACACCGGAAGAAGCCTGCCGCTGGCGAACTGCCACGCCGAGCAGAAGACCACCACGATGGCGATCCGGATCCCCCAGAGTTTGGCCAGGTCGAGCAGCCGCTCCCGGCGTTGTTCCCGGTCCTGCGCCGGCCTGGCGGGACCGGACGCCCTCTTGGACGCCGACTCGGGTACCACTGTCTCCGTCGTCATGAGATTCCCCTCCCGCTGCGAGTCGCGGCGGTCACAGCCTGGTCGTCATCGTGTTCCAGAGCGGGGTTGCTCAGTGCGACACCGTCATCCGACAGGTTGCCGGCGATCGTCTTCCACAACCTGGCTTCGTGCACCGCGTAAGCGGGCGTCTGCCGGAGCTCGACGGGCGAGACCCCGCGCGGAAGATCCTCGAGCGTGTCGATCTGGTCGACGGTTCCCGGCGCTCCCGCCATGGCGACCACCTCGTCACCGAGGGTCAGCGCCTCGTTCAGATCGTGGGTCACGAAGATCGTGGTGAGGTCGGTTCCCTCGATCCGGGACTTCAGGAACTCCTGCATCCGCACCCGGAGCACCGCGTCCAGGGCACCGAACGGCTCGTCCATGAGCAACAGCGTCGGCTCGGTGACCAGGGTGCGTCCGAGTTGGACGCGCTGCCGCATGCCCCCGGAGAGTTCCCGCGGGTAGTGGTTGAGCCAGTCCCCCAGACCGACGCTCGCGGCCATCTCGGCCGCTCGCTCACGACGCTCCGCCCGCGACACACCTTTGATCTTGAGCGGTAGCGCGATGTTGCCCAGGACCGTCTTCCAGGGCAGCAACGTCTCCCGCTGCGTGACATAACCGATGCCCGGGTGTAGCTTGCGCCACTCCTTGCCGAGGTACCGGAACTGCCCGTTCGAGACCTTCAGCAGGCCCGAACACACGTGCAACAGCGTGGACTTGCCACACCCACTGGGCCCGACCACGCACACGAAGCGTCCCTTGGGCACGGTGAGGTCGACATCCACCACAGCGGGACGGATCACACCCTTGCCGGGGTAACGTACCGTCACATCCTTGAACTCCACCACGGGCACCTCGGCGTTGCCCACGCCGGTGCCCGGAGGCGAAAAGTCGCCCAACTCTCAGTCCTCCTCAACCTGCCTCGTCTGCTTGAGCAGTCCGGGGACGTCTATCTGCGATACGGGTTCTGGTCATCCACAAACGGCCGCTGTCCTCGTGCTACGCGGTGCCGGCTGCCGGCGCGACCGTGTCATCGCTCGAACCGTAACGACCCGTGAGGCCTAGGTGTATACAGATTACTGACGCCGCAACGTGTGTCAATAGTTACATCGAGATGACCCCCACGTCACAGGCGGAGGATCGGGCGGTCCCCCGGATGCGCACGCAGGCGAACACCGAGGCCGGGACCGGTGAGCCCGCGCATCCGGCGCGGCGGGCAACGAGCCGGCCACGGAGTGGCGTGGGCCTGTCCAGCTGCGCGAAGAAGTCACCCGCGCCGGGCCGGCCGGGTGGCCGAGGACCTGCCCTGGCGTTCGAGTGTGGCGACTGTATACTTTCGCCGCTCAAGAGTTCCGAAATCGGAGGCCGGGAATGGCAATACAGCTGCGCGGCACCTTCTCGCTCAACCCTCGCGTGGCGCCGCTCGTCGACGGCACCGTCCAGCCCAGGGGCATCGAGATCACCTGGGAGCGCGGCAACGCGGGCGACCTGCACACGATGCATCTCCGCGACAGCGCGCACGACGTGTTCGAGTTCTCCATCTCGAACTTCATCGTCACCCGCGAACGTCCCAGGGACCTGTGGGACTGGGTGATGATCCCGGTTTATGCCAGCAAGGCCACCCTCGGGCTGAACACGTGGGTGAACACCGACGCGGGTATCGAGGGCGGCGCCGACCTGAGGGGCAAGAAGTTCGGGATCCCCGACTACACCATGACGGCGGGCCTCTGGTTCCGGGCGCAGCTTGAGGTGCTCTGGGGTATCGGCCCCCAGGACATCGAGTGGTACATCGGGCGGCAGGGCGAGGAAAGCCACGGCCGGCAGATGGGCTTCGAACTGAATCCGCCCAGCGGCGTCACGCTGCACTGGACCGGCGGCGGCGATGTGAACCGCATGCTCCAGACCGGGGAACTGGACGCCGCGTTCCCGGCGGGCGGGACCGCGATCGACACCTCGACGGGCAGGGTGGCGCGGCTCTTCCCCGACGGGGGCCGTCGGTTCATGGCGGACTTCAAGCGCAGAACCGGCTTCCTGCCCGTCAACCACGTCGTGCTCGTGCAGCGGCGCCTCGTCGAGAAGGAGCCATGGGTGCCCGAGGCGCTTTTCGAGGCGTTCGAAGCCGCCAAGCAGGAGGCGTACCGGCGAGACCGCAAGGCCGCCGGTGTCTTCCTCGACGGGAACGACGACATGGACTGGCAGGCGTCGGTCTTCGGGGCGGACCCGTTTCCGTATGGGTTCGCCGCCAACAAGGCGATGCTCGACATGGCCGCGAGGCAGTCGAACCTGGACGGACTGACGGTCACCCCCTGGGACGTCGAACAGTTCGTCGCGGAGAGCCTCCGCGGTACGTGAGCGTGGTCGAGCCCCACCCTGCCTCACCGTGTCCCACCGTGTTTCACCGTGTTTCACCGCGCCCTGCCGTGGACAGGGCGCGGTGGGGCGGCGCTTCCGGCCTGGAGCCGGTACCGGTGAGCCTCAGGCGATGGAGTTCGCCATGTCGGCGACGCCGCTCTCCTCGGACACCCGCGGGAGCGGCGCGTCCGAGGTGGCACCCAGCGGCGCGTTCCTGGCCAGGCCCGGGCTGCCCGCCTGCCACACGTCACGCGTGATCGGCGAGCCCTCCAGCAGGCGTGGCCGGTGGTCCGCGTCGACGATGTCGTGTTCGGTGCAGAACTCGAAGGAGATGCCGGTCATGGGGTCGGCGATGTAGACGCTGATCGAGCCGGACGCGGCGTGCCGAAGCACGTCCTTCTGGAGCTGCGCGCCCTGGCGCAGTGCGATGTTCCTGGCCCGCATCACATCGTCGATGTTCTCCACGAGGATGCAGAAGTGGTCCATGGACGCGGCGCACTGAGGGCTCGAACGGAAGATGCCGAGCGAGTGGTGATAGTTGTTCGCCGACCGCATGAACACCGCGTTGCGCTTGATCCAGTCCGACGCCCGGAACCCGAGGACGTCGGCGTAGAACCGATGCGCCGCGACGGGGTCGGATGAGAACCACACCGCGTGCAGCATCTCCGTCATGCGTACGGCGTCCTGAGCAGGCTTCACCGCCCGGGAGAGCATGTCGGTGTAGACATCGACCTCGACCCCGTCGGGATCGACGAACCGGAGACCGCGATCGATCCCATCGCCTTCCAGGTCACCGATCTCCTCGAATCGGACACCGCGCTCGTCCAGCCGGTTCGCGACCTCGGACAACGCCTCGTCACCCGTGAGCTGGAAGCCCACCCGCATCAGCCCGCGCCGGTGCCGGTTCTCCTCCAGCCGCAGCCAGTGGTGGTCATAGCCGCCGCCGAGGAAGCTCGTTTCCGCGGAACGGTCATGCACGGTGAGATGGCCGACGTTCGAGTAGAACCTCGTCGACTCGGCGAGGTCCGGGACACCCATCACGACGTATCCGAGACGCTCGACTGACTGCTCCATAGTTCCTCCAGTTTCCGGTTACGACCGAATTGCCAGTAATTGCGTGATTCTTGCCGCTCGTCAGTGGCCGGTCCACCAGAGGCCGCCCGCCGCGACGCGAAAGACGGGCGCGTTGCCGCCGCTCGTTCCGATGTAACCGACGACTTGACGCGTGCAAAGTTGTCATTAGAGTGTATACAGTTGTCGGGGTGATGCAAGGTCATGGGCCGAACCGTCGACTCCGTTCCACACGATCACTGGCGCCGCTTCCCAAGGAACCGCTATGACTCTCCTGCTTGATGACCGTTCGGTGAGCAGCGTGCTCGACCCGGCCTCACTCGTCGAGGCGATCGACCAGGCCATCCGGGCCGACGCGGAAGCCCCCGCCGACGTTCCCGGGCGGTTGAACCTCTCGGGGGGCGGCAGATTCTTCCGCATCATGCCCGCGGTGGTGCCCCGGTCGGGCGTCATGGGTCTCAAGGCGTTCTTCGGCGGCAACGGCGTGGGGGTCCGCTACCTGATCATGATCGCCTCCGTCGAGACCGGCGAGGTTCTGGCGATGATGGACGCCTGCCACCTCACGGCGGCGCGCACCGCCGCGACGAGCGTGGTCGCCGCACGGGCCCTGGGAGTCAAGGCGACCCGCCTCGGCGTTCTCGGGTCCGGCCTGGAGGCCGAGACCCACCTGCGCACCTTCGCCGCGGTGGGTGAGATCGACGAGGTCAAGGTGTTCAGCCCGAACCCGGTGAGCCGGGAGCGGCTCGCCGGCCGGCTGCGCGAGGAGCTCGGCCTACCGGTGGTGCCGGCCGCCACGACCGCGGAGGCGTGCGCCGATGTCGACCACGTGATCACCGCGACCAACACCGGCTACGGCGGCCCGATCGCGTGCGAGTCCGACTGGCTCCGGCCCGGCCTGCACATCAGCGCGATCGGCTCCACCCACCGTGACCTGCGCGAGCTCGATACGGCCGTCTTCAGGCGTGCGGGAACCCTCGTCTTCGACGCCGATCCGGAGCAGGTCGCGGACGAGTCCGGCGACATTCGGGAGTTCGTCGGCGAGGGCGGCAGCCTCAGCACCGTCCTGGGGCTCGGCGACCTGCTCCAAGGCAAGGTCGCGCTCCCCGAGGCCCCGCGGGGGGACCTCACCATCTTCAAGTCCGTCGGAACCGCGCTCCAGGACATGGTCGCCGCCGAGCTGGCGTACCGGCGCGCGATCGAGGCCGGCCTCGGAACCACCCTGGACAACCTGGCCGCGCCCAAGGGCCGCCGCTGACCGTCCGGGCCTCCCGGCTTTCCGCCACACGCACCTTTGATAAGGAGACGAACCCCATCATGACCACAGCCATCGGTAAGCACGACGCGCGCGACTGGGCCCGTGAGCACTTCCACGGTGTCAACAACGTGCTCATCCCCAGTTTCTCCACCGATCTGACCCGCCTGAACGAAAGCGGCGTCCGCCACGACGTCCGGCGGGTGATCGAACTCGGGTTCACCGGCACGCTGCTCGTCAGCGAGACCAACATCACCCTCGACGAGTACGTCCGCTTCACCGAGATCGCCCACGACGAGGCGGGTGGCCGGCTCAACCTGATCTTCCACGCGTCGTTCAACACGCTGGAGGAGAACATCACCGCCGCGCGGCGTGCCGAGGCCGCGGGAGCCCGCCTCGCGCTGCTGTCCTACCCGCCGAGCTTCTATCCGAAGTCCCTGCAGGAGATCTACGACTACACCAAGGCGTTCTGTGACGCCACCGACCTGGCCGTCATCCTCTTCCCGATGACACACTGGGGTTTCGAACGCCTCCACTCCGCCTCGTTGCCGGTCGACATGCTGGCCGACCTGGTCGACGCCGCGCCGAACGTCGTCTCGGTGAAGGCCGAAGGCGGATTCCCGTCGATCGCGGGCTTCGCACACGCCTGGCACCGGCTCTCGGAGAAGGTACTGATCACCATGCCGATCATCCAGGAGGCCATCGCGCTGGCCGCGCTCGTCCCGCTACGGGTGATCGCGACCTCGAACACCGAGTACTACGGCGACACCGCCCCGCGGATGCTGGCCCTGGCCCAGGAGGGCAAGGTCGACAAGGCCATGGACCTGCTCTGGAAGATCGCCCCCGCGTGGAAGGCCAACGGCAACGTCGCCCCCGTCCCGCACGCCCACTCCGTGAACCGGTCCGCGTGGAAGTACCAGGCGTGGCTCGCGGGCTTCAACGGCGGGCCGATGCGTGTCCCGGCGAACCGCCTGCACAGCGGCGAGATGGCGGCGTTCCGGCGAGCGCTGGTGGAGTCGGGGCTTTGGGTGACGGACGACCCTGACGAGGAGTACTTTGTCGGGCGCAACCCAGAATGATCACATGGCGGAGCGTGACACGGCTCGGGTGAGCTCCGCCGGGCCACCGGAGGTGTCCGACCTCCGGGAACACGCTCCGGCAGCACCGGTGACGCAGGCTTGAGGGGAGGCCGGGATGATCTTTTACAGTTTCTGGCAACTGTATACGCATGAGGAACCTATACTTGAGGGGTGCCGAAAAATACTCGAGGAGCGCCACAGAAGCCGATCCTCTCTCCTGTGAGCAGCGGAGCGCTCGGCAGCCTGGACCGGTCGTCCGGAGTCGCAGGTATGGGTGCCGTCTCACGTTCGACGCTCGGGGATCGTGTCTACGATCGCGTCCGTGAGGCCATCATCCGAGGAGAGCTCCCGGCCGGGACCGAGATCAACCAGGTTGAGCTCGCCAACACGCTCGGAGTGAGCCGGGTGCCGGTACGCGAGGCCCTGCGGCGACTCCAGGCGGAACGCCTGCTCGACGCCAACCCCTTCCAGCGCTACGTCGTCACGCAGCTCTCCCAGGAGCAGGTGCTCGAACTCTACGACCTGCGCCAGACGCTGGAGATCTTCGCCACGCTCCGTGCGCGATCTCGTCCCGATTTCCTCGACGTCGACCTGCCGGCGGCCCGGGCGGTCGCCGGTTCCATGGACCTGGACATGTCAGCCGAGGAGTGGCTCCAGGCGGACATGGAGTTCCACCACTCGCTGCACGGTCGCGGCTCCGCCGTGTCCAGCATCATCGACGAGGTACGGTTCCGGATCTACCGCTACGTGCACCTGGCCACCCCCGACCTCCCGCGTCGCCAGGAGGTGCTCGCCGAGCACCAGGCCATCCTCGGGGCCCTCGAACGAGGCGACGAGGACGAGATCCGCACCCTGATCGAGGCCCACGTCGAGCACACGCGTGACCGGCTCGTCCACATGAACTGGGGCGAGACCTCGGGCGGCTGAGACCGGAACCCGGATCTCTCTCCCCGAAAGCCACCCGGAACGCACCGGCTACGCGCCCTGAGCGGCCGCCCGTCGTGGCACGCCGCCGGGGTGTTCGAGCCGGTGCGCCCGTCCTCGGCGAGCACTCTCGCCACGCCGTGAGATCAGCCTCACGCCGAGCGCGTCGTCGGCGGCCGGAAGGCATTGCCACATTACCGATTACTGAATACACTTTTCATCGAATGAATACACTATTCACCTACTGAGAGGGTGCCGTGAGCGGTAGTGAACACCGGCCGACGCGGCGGGTCGGCACGCTGGGCAGCGAGCTCACCTTCGCGGGGCAGGCGACACGGGCCCTGCTCGACCGCAGGCCCGGACTGGGCGGCCCGGAGTACTTCCCCACCATGGACGACGTCGCCGCCGCCGTACTCGACGGCAGGATCGACCTGGGGGTGCTGACCTCGGAGACCTCCAACACCGCGTGTACCGAGACCGCCGCCCGCATCCTCGCCGGAGAGAAGCTCTTCATCAGCGACGAGATCGTGGTGCCGTACCACTGCGCCCTGCTCGGCAGACCGGGCAGCCGTCTGGACGACATCACATATGTGGGCGGGCACGGCTCCATCCGCCAGTGCCGTCGCTTTTTGGCGGAGCGGCTGCCCGCCGCCACGGTCGAGATCCACCCGCTGAACTCCGTGGCCGCGGCGCGGGAGGTGCTCGCCGGTGACGGCTCGATGGCCCTGATCGGCACCGAGGCCGTGGCCCGGGAGCTCGGCCTGGACATCATCGAGCGCGACGTCGACAACGGCAGCGTCGGCGGGTGGTGGGCGCTCGGCTCCGCGCTGGAGGTCTCCCCCGGTGCCGACCACCTGGCGGTCCGCGTCGACGGCGCTCAGGAGCTCGACGAGGCTCTCGCGCGCCTGGCCCCGCTCGGGCTGGCCGTACGCACGATCACGAACGCACCCACTGGCGAGATCTTCCGCTACCGCTACCTACTGGTGCTGCGTACGCGGAGCGGTGGGCCTCTCACCGAGCAGGCGATCGACGCCTTCGGCTCCCGGCTGGTCGGCGTCTTCGCCACGTCGACCGCTTCTTGACCATTCCGCCCGCCGTCGCGGCGAGCATGACCATGGAGGTGAGATGTCCGACTTCGCTGGAGCGGATGTTCTCGATCGCTACATCGAGCAGTGCAGGAACTGGGGGCGCTGGGGCGAGGACGACTCGCTCGGGACGATGAACTACGTCGGGCCCGAGGAGGTACGGCGCGCCGCGGCGCTCGTCGAGCACGGCGTGACCGTCTCCTGCTCACTCCCCTATGACCAGCGAGGCCCCCAGACCGGAAGCCTGCGGGCCAACCCGCGCAACGTGATGACGGCGACGGGCGCGGACCACCTGGCCGGAGCACAGGAAATCCTTCCGGCCGGGTTCGGCCCGGCCAAGGGCTACGGGCGTTCCGACGACATCCTCATCGTGCCCAACCAGGCCGGCACCCAGTGGGACTCGCTCTCGCACATCTTCTGGAAGGGGAAGATGTGGAACGGGTACTCCGCGGGTCTCGTCTCCTCCGGCGGAGCGGCCAAGAACGGCGTGGAGAACTACGCGGGCAAGTTCGTGATGCGAGGCGTGCTGCTCGACGTGGCCCGGCACCTGGGCGTGGACTCCCTCGAGCCCGGCTACCCGGTTTCCGTCGAGGAACTGGAGGCGACCGCGGAAGCCCAGGGCGTTCAGGTCCGGCGCGGGGACGCGGTGCTCATCCGCACCGGCTTCCTCGAGACTCGCCGGCACGCGTGGGGCGACTACGCGGGCGGTGCCGCCCCGGGAGTGTCGCTGCACACCGCCCCGTGGTTCCACGAGCGGGAGATCGCCGCGGTCGCCTCGGACACCTGGGGCGTCGAGGTCCGCCCCAACGAGATCGACTGCTTCCAGCCGTTCCATGTCGTGGCACTGGTCCACATGGGGCTGGCCATCGGCGAGATCTTCGACTTTCAGGAGCTCGCGGCCACCTGCGCCCACTACGGGAAGTACGAGTTCCTCTTCACCGCGCCCGCGTTGCCCATCACCGGTGCGTCCGGGTGCCCCGTCGGTGGTGTCGCGGTGCTGTGAGGCGCCCAGGACCGTCTTGACACCGCAAGAAAGAAGGAACCGATGACCGCGTTCGCCACGTCCACCCTCGCCCCGTCGCTCCCGGCCGTCCCGTCGACGCTGCTGGCCGGAGGGCGCTGGCGCCCAGCGGCGGGTGGAGCCACGTTCCCGGTGGACAACCCCGCGACCGGCGAGACGCTGATCGAGGTCGCCGACGCCGACGCGCAGGACGCGCTGGACGCGATCCGGGCCGCCTCCGACGCGCAGCCCTCCTTGGCCGCCCTGTCCCCCGCCCGGCGCGCCACGTTGCTGCGCCGGGTCGAGGCCGCGCTGCGCGAGCGTGCGGACGAGCTCGCCCTGCTCATCACCCTGGAGATGGGCAAGCCGATCACCGAGTCCCGCGGGGAGGTGACCTACGCCGCCGACTTCTTCGGCTGGTTCGCCGACGAGGCCCTCCGCATAGGAGGGGACTACCGGCTGTCCCCCACCGGGCTGACCCGCATCCTCGTCCAGCACAGGGCGGTGGGGCCCTGCCTGCTCGTCACACCGTGGAACTTCCCCCTGGCGATGGGGGCGCGCAAGATCGCCCCGGCGCTCGCAGCCGGCTGCCCGTCCGTGCTCAAGCCCGCCGAGCAGACGCCCCTGACCAGCCTGCTCCTGGCGCGGATCATCGAGGAGTGCGGTGCTCCGGCCGGCGCGGTCAATGTCGTCACCACCTCCCGTCCAGCCGCGGTCGTCGGCGCGGTGATCGGGTCCGGGCTCGCCCGCAAGCTCTCCTTCACCGGATCGACCGAGGTGGGCAAGCTGCTCCTGGCCCAGTGCTCGGCCCACGTCATGAGGACCTCGATGGAGCTGGGGGGGAACGCGCCTTTCATCGTCTGCGAGGACGCCGACCTCGACGCCGCGGTCGAGGGCGCGCTGCTGGCCAAGATGCGCAACGGCGGCCAGGCGTGTACGGCGGCCAACCGCTTCATCGTCGCGGAGTCGATCGCCCCCGAGTTCACCGGCAGGCTCGCGGCCCGCATGGGAGCGATGCGGGTCGCCGCCGGCTGGCAGGACGGCGCCGAGGTCGGGCCGCTCATCGACGACGCGGCGGTCGCGAAGTTCGAACGGCTGATGGCCGACGCCCTCAAGCGAGGCGCGACGATCGAGGTGGGGGGCGGATCGGCGAACGGCCGGTTCGTGGAACCCACCGTCCTGAGCGACGTCGCGCCGGGAACGGCACTGCTCGACGAGGAGATCTTCGGACCGCTCGCCCCGATCACCACCTTCCGCGAGGAGGAGGCGGCGGTGAACACGGCCAACGGCACCCCGTACGGACTGGTGAGCTACGTCTACACGCGCGACCTGGAGCGCGCGCTGCGCATGGTCGGGAACCTCGCCAGCGGCATGGTCGGGGTCAATGTCGGCGTCGTGTCGAACGCGGCCGCGCCCTTCGGCGGCATCAAGCAGTCCGGGCTCGGTCGCGAGGGCGGGCTCGAAGGCATCACGGAGTACCTCGACGCGACCTACGCGGCGATCCCGGTCTGACGACGGGCGGGCGCACGCGGTGCGCCCGCCGAACTCGGACGGGAGCGGGAAGCAAGCATGAACTGGCACGTCAAGGAGATGACAAATGCCGATGCGCATCGTGGGACTGCGCCATACCGGCGGATCGGTCCTGGTGGGGATCCTCACGGACGACGGCCTCGGGGTCTACGTCCTCGCGCCCCTGGAGGAGTTCTGGGCCGAACCCCGACGCTGGTTGGCCGGCAAGCCGGCCACCGAGCAGGTGGTGGCCATGTTGCCGCTGGACGATGTCGAGTTCGTCCCCCCGGTGCTGCCGGGCGCGAAGGTCATCTGTATCGGGCTGAACTATCTCAAGCACGTCGCGGAGGGTTCCTACGCGAGCGAGGGTGTGCCGCATTACCCCACCCTGTTCGCACGGTGGCCGAGCTCGCTCACCGTCGGAGGCGTGGGCATCCCGGTGCCGCCCGACGAGGACGGTGTGGACTGGGAGGGTGAGGTGGTGGCCTGGGTCGGTGCGACCCTCGTGGACGCCACGCCCGAGGAGGCCCTGGCGGCCGTGGTCGGCTACTCCACGTTCAACGACGTGACCTCGCGCCGGGCACAGAAGCTCACCTCCCAGTGGACGCTGGGCAAGAACGGAGACCGTTCCGGCGTGCTCGGACCGCTGGTACCGGCCGCCGAAGTGGGCGACCTGCGTGACGGGCTCAAGGTGGAGACGCGCGTGAACGGCACCGTGGTGCAGCAGGGCAGCACCGACGAGATGGTCTACACGGTCGGTGACACGCTCTCGCTCATCAGCCGGACCCTCACTCTCCGCCCCGGCGACCTGCTCGCCACCGGAACCCCGTCGGGGGTCGGCTACTCCCGGACACCGCCGTGGCTGCTGCGCCCCGGCGACGAAGTGGAGGTCGAGGTGGAGCGGCTCGGCGTGCTGCGGAACCCGGTCGTGGCCAACCAGGAGCGCCACGAGGTGCTGGGATCGGGCGCGTCCGCATGAGCGCCGCCCTTGGCTCCAGCCTGGCCGGCCCCCTTGAGGGCGTGCTCGTGGTCGACCTGTCCCGCGCCTTGGCGGGCCCCCACGCGACGATGATGCTGGGCGACCTCGGTGCCCGGGTGGTCAAGATCGAGGCACCGGGGCACGGAGACGACACCCGGGGCTGGGGACCGCCCTTCGTCGGAGACGAGGGGGAACGAGAGTCGACGTACTTCCTGTCGGCCAACCGGAACAAGGAGTCCGTCTGCCTGGACCTCAGGGACGACGACGACCGCGAGGTTCTGCTCGCCCTGGTGCGACGGGCGGACGTGCTGGTGGAGAACTTCCGGACCGGAGTCATGGAACGGCTCGGGCTGGGCGCCGACGCGCTCGGAAAGCTCAACCCGCGGCTCGTGCAACTGTCGATCACCGGCTTCGGCCACGACGGTCCCGAAGGCGGACGGCCGGGCTACGACCAGATCGCCCAGGGCGAGGGCGGCCTGATGTCCCTGACCGGATCGGCGCCGGACGACCCGCAACGGTTCGGGACGCCGATCTGCGATCTGCTCGCCGGCATGTACGGCGCCTACGGTGTCCTGGCGGCACTGCGCCAGCGTGAGTCGACCGGACGAGGCCAGGTCGTACGCACCTCACTGCTGGCCGCGGCCGTCGGCGTGCACGCCTTCCAGGGGACCCGCTGGACGGTCGCCGGCGAGGTCGGGCGGGCGGCGGGCAATCACCACGCGTCCATCTCGCCCTACGGGCTCTTCCGGTGCGCCGACGGAGCGGTACAGATCGCCGTAGGGAGCGAGGGGCTCTGGCAGAGGTTCTGCGCGGGTTTCGATCTCGACCCCGAGGAGCCGGGTATGGCCACGAACGCCCAACGCGTCGCGTCCCGTGACCGGGTCATCGAACTGGTCGAACGGGCCTTCGCGGACTGGAGCGCCGGCAACCTGCTCGAACGGCTACGCGAGCTGGGCATACCTGCCGGCAGGGTACGCACCCTGGACGAGGTCTACACCTGGGAGCAGACCCTGAGCCAGGGCCTGGTCATCGACGTCACGCACGAGACCCTGGGCCCGCTCACGTTGCCCGGGCCACCGCTGCGCTTCTTCGAACCGTCCGGGCGGGAGCACACCCGGACCGCGCACCGGCCGCCGCCCGTCCTCGACCAGCACGGGGAATCGGTGCGGCGCTGGGTCGGCGACGTGGTCCGATGACGCGTCGGCCGGGTGCCCTCGAACTGATCGAGGCGAACGTCGACCCGGGCTCCTGGCATTCGTGGGATGTGCCCATCGCCCCCGGCGACCGGGATCCGGAGTATGAGAAAGCGCTGTTCCAGGCTCGGGAACGTTCCAGTACGGACGAGGCCGTTGTCACCGGCCGGGCCCGGATCGGGGGTCACGACGTGGCACTCGTCGTGAGCGAGTTCCGCTTCCTCGGCGGGTCGATCGGTCGTGACGCGGCCGGGCGCATCGTAACGGCCGTGCGCCGCGCGACGGCCGAGCGGTTGCCCCTCATCGCCGCGCCCGCCTCCGGCGGTACCCGAATGCAGGAAGGCACGCCGGCCTTCGTCATGATGGTGGACATCTCCCGGGCCGTCGTCGAGCACAAGGCGGCCGGTCTGCCGTACCTGGTGTATCTGCGACACCCCACCACGGGCGGGGTGTTCGCGTCGTGGGGGTCGCTCGGGCACGTCACCGTGGCGGAACCGGGCGCCTTGATCGGTTTCCTGGGCCCATCGGTCTACGAGGCACTCAACGGGCATCCGTTCCCCGACGGTGTCCAGGTGGCCGAGAACCTGGTCGCCAAGGGGATCATCGACGCGGTCGTGCCCTGCGACCGGCTCGCCGGCGTCGCCTCGAAGGCGCTCGCCTTGCTGGCCGGGCCACCGGCCAGACCTGCGAGCGTGACCCGGGCGTGGGTCCCCGACACCGCCGTGGTGACACTCCCGGGGGATCCGTGGGACTCCATTCGGCTCAGTCGTCACCCGGACCGCCCAGGAGTCCGTGAGCTGTTACGCGTCGGGGCCGGCGAGGCCGTCGCCCTGTCGGGGACGGGCGCGGGCGAGCTCGGCCAGGGCATGCTGTGCGCCCTGGCCTCCTTTCAGGGGGTCGCGTGCGTCGTGATCGGTCAGGACCGACGCGCTCAGGCTCGCGGCGGCCCGCTTGACCATGATGATCTGCGCGTCGCGCGCCGTGGCATTCATCTCGCCCGGCAGCTGGGACGTCCGCTGGTCTGCGTCGTCGACACCCCCGGGGCCGAGCTCTCGGCAGAGGCGGAGGAGCGGGCTCTCGCCGGAGAGATAGCACGTTGCCTGGCCGACCTCGTCCAGCTCACCGTGCCGTCCGTGTCGGTACTCCTGGGAGAGGGGTGCGGTGGTGGAGCCCTCGCCCTTCTCCCCTGCCGAGCGCGCATCGCCGCCGAGCACGCGTGGCTCTCGCCCCTGCCGCCGGAGGGTGCGAGCGTGATCCTTCACGGTCACACCCGACTGGCGGCCGACATGGCACGCAGGCAGCGTGTCGGCTCCCACGAGCTGCTGGCTGACGGGGTGGTGCAGGCGGTCGTGCCCGAACCCGTCCCGGCGCACGAGAACCCCGAGGACTTCTGCCGGAGAGTGTCCGCGGCGATCGGGGCGCAGCTGCTCCAGCAGCTCGCCGCGTACCGGAGCGGCCAGGCGACGGCTTTCGGCGCCGGCGCGGCCTGCCCCGGCGGGTCGGATCCCGCACCCGCCAGGGCACGTCCCCGGGAGTTCCCAGATGGGCCGACCTCTTACGGGCCGGTCACCGGGAGCGGCGGGCGGTGTTCTTGCGCGGCGCCTTGACCGGCTGAGCCGCTCGGGGGGCACCGTGTATCGCGTCGATCCTGGCGTGCAGGCGGGCGAGCTCGTTCAGGATGGCGGCGAGGTGGTCCTCGGTCCGCTGTTCCTCGGCGGAGGTGTTCTGGTCGTCCATGGCGTTGACCACGACGGCGATGAACAGGTTGAGCACCACGTAGGAGGACATCAGGATGTAGCCGACGAAGAAGACCCAGGCCCAGGGCTTCTCCGCCATGACCGTCTGGGCGATGTCCGGCCAGGCCTCGCCGGTCATGACCTGGAACAGGGTGAACAGCGACGTCGGCAGCTCGTCGAAGTACTCGGGGGCGATTCCGCCGAACAGCTGGGTCGCGAGGACCGCCGAGACGTACATGACCAAAAGGAGCAGCCCGACGATCGCCGCCATCCCGGGCATGGCCGCGAACAGCGCACCGACGACCTTGCTCATGCTGGGGACCACCGAGACCAGGCGCAGCGCCCGCATGATCCGCAGGGCCCGCAACACGGAGGTCGGGCCGGACGCCGGGATCAGCGCGATGGTCACGATGGCCGCGTCGAACCAGTTCCACGGGTCCTTGAAGAACGTGCCCCGGTAGGCGTAGAGGCGGGCGGCGAGCTCGACGGTGAAGATCGCCAGGGCGATCCGGTCGACGGCGTGCAGGAACCCGCCGATCCGGTCCGTCAGATAGGAGGAGGTCTCACAGCCGATCGTGATCGCGTTGATCACGATGACGGCTACGACAACCCGCTGGAAGAGCCGGGTTTCAAGGAAGGAACGAATGCGTTCTCGCCCTGGCAAGAGGTCAGCTCCCGGAGGGGGAAGGGGGCAAATGCCGATCATCGTAAGCCCGCGCAGGCCACCCCTGAAAACCCCTGAATGTATGACATACGCCATAAAAGGAACCCTGCTCGTCCGCGACGCGTTGACCTCGGTGAAGAACCCCGGAGCGGGCCGGCCCCAGAAGATCGGCTAGCGCTGCGGACACGGAGATCCTCCCGCGTCGACGAGCCGGGAGGACATGAGCCGGCCACGAGGGCCGGATGGAAGGGCAAGGTGGGGGTGTCCGTGTCGTCGGACTCCGGCCATAGCAGAGGCCACGTGAAAGACCGTCGATCACGGGACAGGCGTCCTAGGTGAGCATCGCCCTCGGCCTGCTGGCCGTTCTGCTTCTGACCCTGGCCACCGGCTACTTCGTCGCCCAGGAGTTCGCCTATGTCACCGCCGATCGTCTGGCTCTGTCCCAGCAGGCCTCCGAGGGCGACAGGAAGGCCGCCCGCGCGATCAAGGTCATGGAGCGGCTGTCGTTCATGTTGTCGGGCGCCCAGCTCGGCATCACCGTCACCGCCCTGGTCGTCGGCTTCATCGCCAAACCCGCGCTGGCCGAGCTGATCGCCCCCGGGCTGGCCGCACTCGGCGTACCAGAGGGCGCGACCGGCGGCATCGCCCTGGTGCTCGGCTTCATCGTCGCCACCGTGATCCAGATGGTGCTGGGCGAGCTCGCCCCCAAAAACCTCGCGCTGGCCAGGCCCGAACCGCTGGCCCGCGCGCTGGCCTCCTCCACCCTGGCCTACCTGACGATCGCCGGGCCGATCATCCGGCTGTTCGACTCCGCGGCCAACAGGCTGCTGCGCGCGGTCGGCATCGAGCCGGTCGAGGAGCTGCACCACGGGGCGACGCTGGAGGAGCTCGGGCACATCATCGGCGAGTCCGAGGCCTACGGGCACCTGCCCGGCGACCAGGCCGACCTGTTGGAGCGGGCGCTGGCCTTCTCCGAGCACACCGCCGGGGAGGTCATGGTCCCGCACGCCGACGTCGTCGGCATCGCCGGCTCGGCCTTGATCCCTGAGCTGGACGAGCTGATCTCCCGTCACGGACACACCCACTATCCGGTGCTCGGCGACCGCCTGGACGACGTGATCGGCGTCGTGGGCCTGCGCGAACTGGTGGCGATCCCGGCCGACAAGGCCGCGAACACGCCGGTGGCCGACGTCGCCCGCGAAGTCCTGATGGTGCCCTTCTCCGTCTCGCTGCCCGACCTGGTCGCCCAGATGCACGCACGCGACGAGGAGGTCGCCTGCGTCCTCGACGAGCACGGCGGCCTGGCCGGGCTGGTCACCTGGGAGGACGTCGCCGAGGAACTCGTCGGGGAGATCACCGATGAGAACGACCTCGACACCCCCACCGTGGTCGCCACCGGTGACGGCTGGGAGATCGACGCGAGTCTGCGCATCGACGAGGTCTCCCTGGCCACCGGCCTGGAACTGCCCGACGAGGACGACTACGACACCGTCAGCGGGCTCATCCTGCAGCGTCTGGCCCGCTTCGCCGCGGCCGGTGACGTGGTCACCGTCGACCTGGTCCCCTCCATGGCCGAGCAGGCGCCCATGCATGCGGAGATCGAGGTGCTGACCCTCGACCGGCACGTACCCGACCGGGTCCGCCTGCGCCCCTTCCGGAACCCCGAGGCGGGCCAGGAAGGCGAGGAGGAGAAGTGAACCTGCCCACCGGCATTCTGCTGACCGTACTCCTTCTGATCGGCAACGGCTTCTTCGTCGCCTCCGAGTTCGCCCTCGTCGCGGCCAAACGGCACCGCCTGGAGAAGGAGGCCGCGCACGGTAGCCGCGCCGCCGCGGCGGCCGTGAAGGGCATCCGGGAGCTGTCGCTGATGCTCGCCGGCGCCCAGCTCGGCATCACCCTGTGCTCCCTCGGCCTGGGCGTGGTGTCCGAACCGCTGATCGCAGGCAGCCTGACACCGCTCTTCGGCGCCCTTGGCCTGCCCGAGGCCGCCGCGCACGCGGTCGCCTTCGTGATCGCGCTGGCCATCGTGACGTTCCTGCACATGGTGATCGGCGAGATGGCCCCCAAGTCATGGGCCATCGCCCACCCCGAGCGTTCGGCGACGGCCCTGGCGCTGCCCTTTCGCGGCTTCACCGTGGCCGTCCGGCCGATCCTGACCGCGCTCAACGGCGTCAGCAACCTGCTGCTGCGCATGTTCCGGGTGCGGCCCAGCGACGAGACGGCCAACCCTCGCACCCCCGAGCAGTTGCAGCACCTGGTGGAGGAGTCGCGCCGCCTGGGGCTCATCGAGACCGACGACCACGCGGTTCTCACCCAGGCCTTGCACGCCCCGAACGCGTCGATCGCCTCACTCACCGTCCCGGTGGGCGACATCGCCGGAGTGCCGATCGGCGCCTCGGCTCAAGAGATCGTCGGTGCCTCGGCCCGGACGCGCCGCACCCGCCTGGTGGTGTGGGACGGTGATCGCCCAGCAGGGGTGGTCCACGTCCGGGACGCCTACCTGGCCCGCAGGCGCGGCACCCGGATTCACGCTCGAGACATCGCCTACCGGCTGCCCGAACTCTCGGCGGAGACCTCGATCTCCCAGGCGGTCGCCGAACTACGCGCCGCTCACAGCCAGCTGGCGCTCGTCCGGACCGCGAACGGTTCCCTGGCCGGACTGGTCAGCCTGGACGACCTGCTGACCACCCTGCTCATTCCGGCATAGGACATCTTGCGTCGGCCCGCCGCTGGAAGGCGGCGGGCCGACGCGCGTGTGCTCAGCGGACGGGGATCAGGTCGCGGTGCAGGTGAGGGTGGGTGTTCCGCTGGTGCCGGAGCCGATGAACCCGAAGGTGGTGGCGGCGCCGGCGCCCAGTGAGCCGTTGTAGGCGGCGTTGCGGGCGCTGACCGCGGACCCGTTGGCGGTCACGGTCGCGCTCCACGCCGAGCTGACCTGCGCACCGCCGGTGAAGGTCCAGTTCACCGTCCAGCCGGTGATCGCGCTGGAGCCGGCGGTCACGCGTACCTCGGCCTGGAAGCCGCCGGACCACTGGGAGACGGTGTGGTAGGTGGCCGAGCAGCCGCCGGCCGGGGGCGAGGTGGGAGTCGGCGTGGGCGTGGGGGTCGGAGTCGGGGTCGGCGTGGGGGTCGGAGTCGGCGTGGGAGTCGGCGTGGGGGTGGGGGTGGGGTTCGTGCCGCCGGTGAAGTTGACGTCGCTGCAGAAGTAGTAGGACTGGTCGGAGTGGCTGGCCTGCCAGATGGTGTAGACGACGTGGTGGCCGGTACGGCCGGGCGCGTACACGTCGATGGGCGTGGTGAGGCCGGTGGGTTGCTTACCCACCTGGTTGACCAGTTCCAGGTCGCTCCACCTCAGCCGCTGGGTCTTGGGATCGTAGCCCTGTTTGGTGACGTAGACGCGTATGTAGTCCGCACCGTGCGAGGCCTGGTCCATCAGGTTCATGGTGAACCTGGCGGGGCGGTCCACGGTCTTCCACGCGCCCGGCACGTCCATGGAGGAGTAGCGGCCGCTTTCGGTCAGGCCACCGCTGCACAGCTGCCCGTCGGGGATCGCGGCCTGGTGGTTACCGGCGACGCCCTCGCGGTACAGCCCGTTCCAGTTCCACATCGCGTTGGTGTTGTTCTGCCAGGCCTGCCAGCACATGGGGTCCTGCTGGGCCATGGCCGGGTTCTGGAAGTCGCTCCCCCAGCGCAGCCAGCAGCCGTAGTTGCGCGAGGGCGGGTCGCTGATCGAGCCGTGCGCCGAGGCGGGGACGACCATCACGGTGGTGAGCATGAGTGCGGCCGCGACCGCGACGAACACCCGCCGGAACCTGGTCCGGCGGAGGGGCGCGTCGTCGGATACGTAGGTCTGGTCGCGTAAGAGTCGGAGCACGCGTGACCTCATCTGCACAGTTTTCCTTTCGAATGCCGGGGTGACGAGTCCTGGCGCGCCGAGTGAGGGCCGAGTCCTCACGCCAGAGGTGTCCCCACCGTCACCCAGTCCCCTGTCAGCGGCAACAGTGATCTACGGCTCTCGGCGGGCGATGGGCCGGGAGCTGGCCATACACCGCAAAACCGGATGAAAAGTTCATCCACTCCGCCGGCGCTCGTAGGCGCCGACGAGCGCGAAGCCGGGCCGCGATCGTCCGTCCGACGAGAGTGGGCTCGACGGGCCGGTTCACCTGCTCGGCGGGGGGCGGCCGCGGAGCCTCCGGGAAGCCCTCGGCCCCCGGCGGCCGCTACCTCCGGGGGCCGAGAGCAGGTGGGCTACACGAACCGCCACAGGCGGTCGTCGGCTCCGGTGTCGTCCGCGAGCACGACCTGGGCGCCCTGGGCGGTGGACCCGCCGCTGAGGCCGAGGACCCGGCCGCCGTTGGCGCACTGGATGCGGAAGTGCCCGGCGGCGCCGTACCGCAGTCGCCACCGGTGGTCGGCGGTGCCGTTGTCGGCCCACTGGAGCACCCGGGCGCCGGCGGCGGTGCCGGCGTTCTCGACGCCGAGCACCTTGCCGCTGTTGGAGTTGCGCAGGCGCAGGTAGCCGCCGGAGTCGACCACGGCGGTCCAGAGGTGGTCGGCGGTGCCGTTGTCGCCCCACTGGATCACCAGGCCGCCGTCGGCGGTGGACATGTTCTGCACGCCCAGCACCAACCCGCTGGCCAGGTTCTGGATCCGCCGGGCGCCGTTCGGCACGAACCGCCACTGGTTGTCCGCGGTTCCGTTGTCCGGGTCCTGGACGGCCTGGGCCCCGGCGGCGGTGGAGGCGTTGAGGATGGCGAGCAGCTTGCCGCTGTTGACATTGCGGATCTTGTGGGATCCGTCGCCGACGTCGACGATCGTCCAGCGGTGGTCGGCGGTGCCGTTGTCGGCCCACTGCAGGACGCGGGCGTTGTCGGCGACGGACATGTTCTCCACGCCCAGCACCCTTCCGCTGTTGACGTTGCGGAACCGTACGGCGGCACCGTCGACGATCAGCTCCCAGTCGTGGTCCGCCGTTCCGGTGTCGCCCCACTGAAGCGCCAGGCCGCCGTCGGCGGTGGACATGTCCTGGATGCCCAGCACCAGGCCGGAGGTCGCGTTGACCAGCCGATGACCGGTGGTCCCGCCGCCCTGGCCGCCCGCGTTCCAGTAGACGGTGTAGTTGTGCCCGTGCGCGTCGTAGAACGGGATCAGGTTGACCGTCGCCGAATTGGCGGTGGCGGTGAAGGCGAGCGCGCTGCCGCTGGTCCGGGTGATCGACGTGGTGTTCAGGGCCGGGAGCGCGGGCAGCGCGGTGCCGCCGTAGTTCCCGGACAGCACGACCGGCCCGTAGGTGATCGCCGAGACGTTCGGGTTGTCGTTGGCGGCCTTCATGATCACTCGCATGGGCAGGCGTACCGTGACGGTGTCGCCGGAGGTCCAGGAGCGGGTGAGGACGGCGTATGTGCCGGGGGTGGTGTCCAGGTTCTGCTGGACGCCGTTGACGCTGATCGTGGCACCGGCGGTCCAGCCCGGTATGCGGATCCGCATCGGCCATGAGCCGCCGGCACCGCCGGTGACCCGCAGGGTGGTGGTGTCGCTCGCCGGATAGGACGTCGTCTGGGTGACCGTGATGCCGCGCTGGGTCCAGTTCAGCACCGACGGCGCGAACAGGTTCACGGTCAGCGTGGTGCCGTTGTGGAAGTAGATCGAGTCCATCAGCTTGGTCTGCGTCTCCAGCCCCGTGCCCTGACAGCAGGTGAAGGCGTTGTAGTCGTTGCTGTAGGTGCGCCGCCCGCCGGGCCTCAGCGGCGTGAAGTAGCAGACGTGGCCGTGGGCGTCGGACGGGTTCTGCTGGCCGATGAGCTGGTTCAGCAGTGCCTGCTCGTAGTAGTCGAACAGCGCGGCCCGGTCCGGGTAGAGCAGGAACAGCTCCCGGGTGAGCTTGAGCATGTTGTAGGTGTTGCAGCTCTCGCAGGTGTCGTCGGTCAGGTACGCGGCGATGGCGTTGGGCGCCCGGAAGTGCTCCCCCTGGCTGTTGCCGCCGATCGCGTAGGTGTGGGCGGCGACGCACATGTTCCAGGCGTTCACCGCGATGTCGCGGTAGCGGGTGGTGCCCGTCGCCTTGTACTCGCGGGCGGCGCCGACCCACTTGGGGATCTGGGTGTTGGCGTGCAGGCCGTTGAGCCGGTCCTGGCCGGCAGCCAGCGGGTCGAAGACGGCGGCGTGGTCGAACCGCTGCGCGACGGTCATCCACCGCGCGTCGCCGGTCTGCTGGTAGAGGTCCGCCAGCACGGCGTTCATGCCGCCGAACTCGATGGTCATCGTGGTCTGCATCTGGGCCTGGCTCAACCGGCCGGTGCGCCAGTCGACCCATCCGGCGAACCGCAGGAGCACGTCGCGCGCCTGCGTGTTGTCCGTGTACCGCCACACGTCGAGCAGCCCGGCCAGCGTCTTGTGGAGGCAGTAGTACGGCACCCCCTTGCGGACGCCGGTCTCCACGGTGTCGAGGTCGGACTCCGGGAAACCGGACAGGTATCCGGCGTTGAAACCGGCCGCGGCGTTGTTCGCCTGGCATTTGGCGAGCTCGGCCACCATGTAGGCGGCCTTGTCCCGGCAGACGGTGTCGCCGAGCACCGCGTACGCCTGGGCCCAGGCGCTGAGGAAGTGGCCCTGGCTGTGGCTGCGGAACTCCCACGTCGGCGACTCCCAGCCGCCGCACGCCGCAGCCCCCTGAGTGGACAGGCGGTGGTTGGCGCGGAAGTTGTACAGCAGCCGGTCCACGTCGATGAACCGCAGGTAGGACAGTGTGCGGTTCTGGTTGTCCAGCCAGCGACCGGTCGTCAGCCGCACCTGTCCGAGTTCGAACGGGTACGCCGACACACCGATGTCGGCTCGGGCCGGGGCGACCGCGGCCTCGGCCGCCGGGACACCGGCGACCTGGCCAGCGGTGGAGGCGACGACGGCGACGCCGGCGGCCTGGAGCAGTTGACGGCGGCTGAGCGATGAGGGTGACACCTGGCCTCCTGGACATTGGCGAATCGATTGTTAGCGTTAACATTTGTTAGCGTTAACAATCGGCGATCTCAAGCACCGGGCCTGCGTCACGGTAGGCGGTCGAACGGGACCGGTCAATGCCCGCGCGACGCCATGGCCCGAACGACGGCGTCGGCGCGGAAATTTTCACGGAAGGGGTGCACGTCGGAGCGTGCCGATGGACACGGCGACCTCACCTGAGCACGGCGCCCAGTCGAGGGGCCCGCCGATCCCTGCCCGCCCCCTCTCGGTGAACCGAGAGGGGGTGTTTCGATCAGAAGTCGAGTTGGGCCTTCTCAGCGGCCCGGCCGGCGGGTTATCAAGAGCCGGAGAGCACACGCACACGCCGTTCCCGCTCACGACCACCACCCCGATGTGATGAAGGACGACATGCGCCGGCTATGGGCAGTGATCGTACGAACGCTCTGCATCGCGGCCCTGGCCGCGACCGGGCTCACCGCGGCGGCCACGGCGGCCCCGGCGGCCCCGGCGGCCGACCCCCCTCGCTGGGGGTTCGCCGTCGTCAGGAGCGGCGCCGTCGTGGATTCCGTGCGCCAGGCGGGCTCATGGCCGGACGGGCTCAAGGTCGAGGCCGTCGCGGGCGGCCCCGGCCAGGTGCTCGTGAGGTTCCCGCAGATCGGCATGGCCGCCGGAGGAGTCGCCCACGTCACGGCGATCTCCCAGTCCGCCGACTGGTGCCAGGTCCAGGATTGGTGGCAGTCGGGCGCCGACGAGATCGTGGCGGTGCAGTGCCACCGGTTCGGTGTGGGCCCGATCGCCTCGTGGTTCTCCGTCACCTTCGGGTACAGCGCCCAGTACCTGCCCGCGCCCCAGGCGTTCGGGTACGTGCGCTGGAACGGCTCCGCCGTGGCCGCGCAGTTCAACTCCTCGGCGCCGGCCGCGGTGAACACCGTCGCGCCGTTGACGAACCCGGGGCTGTGGCGGGTCACCCTGCCGGGGCTCGGCTCGGCGGGCCACGCCGGGAACATCCAGGTCACCGCGGTCGACCCGGCCGTACCGGCGCGCTGCAAGCTGGGGGGATGGACCGCGACGACGGCCGCGCAGAACATCATCGTGCGCTGCTACGACGCCACCGGCACCCCGCTGAACACCGGATGGAGCCTGACCTACCACCGCGAGCGGGCCATCACCTGGACACCCCAGCCGTACCGCTTCGCCTACACCTTCGACAACGCCCCCGACACCCCGGGTGTCTACCTGCCGACGCCGTACCCGGTCAGCCACAACTCGCAGTCCGGGGGCGTGCAGCTCAGCAGGTCCGCGGTCGCCAGGAAGCAGGTGATCTTCGGCGGCCTCAACGGATACCGGGACAACGTCCAGGTCACCGCGTTCGGCTACGGCCCGGAGTTCTGCAACCTGTTAGCCCCCTGGGAGACGTACTCGACGTACGTGAGCATCCGGTACGTCACCTGCTACAACGGCGCCGTCCAGGTCGACCATCCGGCGATGATCACATACCTGGCCCGCTGACCGGCCCGCTCCGGAGCGCGCCAAGAGCGTCGAACACGGCCTGCCGGAGTGGCCGGGCTCCGCAGAGGTTCGCGAGCTCCAGCGCCGCGTTCAGGTGAGCGCGCGCATTGGGCCTCTTCAAGGCCGCCGCGCGCCAGCAAGGCCGAGATGAGCGAGTTTCCGACGAACAGCGGCCCGAGGTCGAGGCCGCTGTTCTTGCCCGCTTCCACGGCCAGTCGCCCGTCGTGGACGGCCTCGTCGAGATCGCCCCTGGCGAGCATGACCATCGATCGGTAGGTGAACGCGGGAGCGATCCCGCGTAGTGAGCCGGCATTGCGGCTGTGCTCGAGCACCGTCTCGATGGACGACAGGAGCCGCGGGTGGTCGCACGGGCTCAGCGCGTACCACGCGCACGTCAGCAGGGGGAACGTCTGCGGCTGCCCGATCAGGCGATCGCCGGTGGTGGCCCGCAGGGCGCGCCGCTCGGCCGACGCGCGCCGGTTCCGCATCGCGTCATGGAGCGCGAGGCTGCACTCGAGCATCAGGCCGCCGGAGGAGGAGTCGGGTTCCTGCGCGCCGAACTCGTCGAGCGACGCGACGAGGTCGGTGCCGTGCGGCGTTCCTTAGGCCACCATGCCGATGCAGGACTGCAGCGCCCTGCGCGCGCTGACGGAGAGCCGGCTCTCTCTGCCGAGGGCGGACTGACACACCAGTGCCGCCTGTCTGGGCCGGCCGATCGTCCAGGTGGTGCAGGCGAGAAGGAAGGCGATCTCGGCGCGCCGCTCGGGGTCGGGCTCCAGGGTGAGCACCTCGGACAGGCGTTCGACGGCCTGCGGCATGTTCACCAGCGCCTCGGTCATGCCGAGCCTGGTCAGCACGTTCAGTCGCTGGTCGGTGCGGGCTTCGTCGAGTTGCCTGCGCAGGAACGCGACCGCGCCGTCGACCGAGCCGCGGGCCAGGCTGAGGTCGATGGCCTCGTTGAGTGTCGCCGTCAAATCGTGATCGCCCATACCTGGAGGAATCCGGAGCAGGTGGGTTGCCGCCCTGATCGGGTCATGGCCGGCCATCGCGGCGCCGACGGCACGCAGGTGAAGGTCGACCAGTCTGCTCGCCCTGATTCCGGTGTAGACCGCGGACTGGATCAGCGAATGACCGAACGAGAAACGCGCGGGCACCCCATGTGACGTGACCAGATCATTGACGACCAGCGCGGACACGGCGTCGAGCGCCTCTCGTGACGAGAGCCCCGCCACCGTGCCGAGCGCGTGGGCGTCGGCGCCGTCGCCGAGTACGGCCAGGGCGTGCGCCACGCTCGTGGCGTGTCCCGGTAGGTGACGGAGCTGTCCGGCGACGAAGCGTTCGATGTTCGGTGAGCCCTGGAGCAGGGCGAGTGCGTGGCCTTCCGGTGCGGTCAGCTGACGGCCGAGCTCGCGTACCAGGAACGGGTTTCCGCGCGTCGCGTCGTAACATCGCCGGATGAGTTCCTCGTCCGGTGGGGCGGCGATGAAGCCGGCCAGCAGTTCGGCGCAGCCACCGGGGGTCAGCGGAGTCAGCGTGGCCGTGATGGCCGGAGGCAGGCCGGCGATGACCGAGGCGATGTGATCGACACGTTCGGAGCCCGGGCGCAGTCCGAGCACGACCACCGCCGGCAGCCCGTCCAGCCGCGCGGCCAGGTAGGCGAGGAACTGCGCGGACGAGGCGTCGCCCTAGTGCAGATCGTCCACCACGATCAGGAGTGGGTTGCGTGACGCCAGGTCGTGGACGAGCCAGAAGAGCGAGTTGATGATCGCATATTCCCCCTGCGGGGTGGCCGGATCGGCGCTCGCCGGTCGCAGGACGGCCGGCGCCGGCACCGCGGGGTCCCTGGCGAACGGCTCGAACAGTTGCCGGACGCAGCCACAGGCGTAGTCGACTTCGAGGTCGGTGCCGCGAGCGCCGGCGACCGTGAAACCCAGCTTCTCCGCCTGCACCCGGGCATGTTCCAGCAGGCTCGTCTTTCCGATTCCGGCCGGTCCCTCCACGAGCAGCAGGCCGCCGCGCTGACCGGTCATCGCGGCGTTCAGGATCTGGTCGATGAGGTGCGTCTCCGCCGTTCGCTCCACCAGGGCGGGCACGGCGGAAACGCTCTCGGTTCTCCGGGTCTCGGACACGACCGCCGGGCCGGGGTCGAGACCGGGGTCCTGCCGGAGGATCGCCGTTTCGAGTTCGCGGAGCGGGGGCCTCGGGTCGATGCCCAGTTCGTCGAGCAGCCGGTCGCGCAGCCGGTGATAGACCGCCAGCGCATCGGTCTGCCGCCCGCTGCGGTACAGGGCGACCATCAGCAGTCCGTGCAGATCCTTGTCGTATGGATACGGCTCGACCAGGCTATCCAGCTCCGGCACCAGCTCCATGTGCCTCCCGAGCGCCAGCCTGGCCTCCGCCAGTACCCGCTCCGTGCTGTGGCGTAGCCGTTCGAGCCTGGCCGCCTGCTCCTTGAACCAGGACAGCTCCGCCAGGTCCTCCAGGGGACGCCCGCGCCACAGTTCCAGGGCGGCCGTGAGCGTGGACGCCCGCACGGCGGGATCTGCCGCCCGTTTTCCCCGCTCGATGAGGGCTTCGGCCATCCGGACATCCGTCGCCACCGCGTCTATCTCTGGAGCGGATCGTCCCCCATCGGCGTGCAGCTTCCGTTCTTCGTGGATCAGAGCGACCCTTTGAAGACCCATCACAGCGTGCTGGGACCGTTCGGCATCCGGCGAGTCAGCCGGGTGTACGCGATCGTCGATCCGAAGGGAAACCCCCCGGCGAACCCCTCGGCGTTCGGGAAGGGAGCCGTGCTGTTCGTTCCGGTGCGGGACACCGAGGGCGAAATCCGGCGACTCGCCGAACCACGGATGGAGTACGGCTTCCACGCCAGCGCCGGATCACGTGACGTCCCGGTCGACCTGGTCGCCGAGGAGTACTTCCACGGCCGGATCGACTGGTTCGTCGTCCCGTTCACCGTGCCGATCGGCGCCGTGGCGAGCGTGCGCGGCCTCGTCGTCACCGACGTCTTCGGAGAACGCACCTGGATCTCGCCGGCCATATCCGAGGACTGGAAACTGTTCCGGACGAGCGTGGCCGGTGGCGCGGGAGGCGTCGCCGGCCACGATCTCACCATCCTCGACACGGCCGACCACATCCAGGAGAGCGCGCCCCTGGACGAGGTGGTCTTCGTCCGCGACGAGATGGCCAACCTGGTGTGGGCCATAGAGAAGACCGTCCTGTCCCCCGTCGGGGCCGGCATGCCGGAGGCGGAGGCCGGCCATGAGCTGCGCGACTTCGAGCGCGGACATGGCCACCCTCCCGCGCCACCACCGCCGGCCGAGGGCACCCACGTCCGATACGAGGTGATGACCTCGGTGCCGGAGAACTGGATCCCGATGGTCCCGATGCACCGCCCCGGCGACAACCGCGAGATCCAGCTTCGGCGAGCCGCCATGCCCCGTACCTTCGACGGCGACCCGTCCCCGCCCACCCCGGTGACGCTGGGTTCGGCGCGGCTCCCCGCCAGCGCGCCCGGCCCTCACATCGAGGGCTCCGCGCCCGGGGCCGGGGGGGTGGTCCTCGGCTCGCGGCGCAGCATGGCCCGCAGTCGCTTCTCGATCGGGTACTCGTACAGCCGGTACAGCCCCCACGACAGCAGCACGCTGACCACCAGGCCGGCCACCGCGTACGGCAGGTGCGCCCAGCTGGGCGGCGGGAAGTCGTAGAGCGACTGCCGGCCGAACGCGTGCTTGGCGATCGGGAAGAGCACCAGGAAGTGCACCAGGTAGAAGGCGTAGGACCACTGGCCGAGCGCCACCAGCGGGCGGGAGCCGAGCAGGCTGCGCCGACCGTCCAGGTCGTTGGTGGCCGCCGCCGCGATGAGCAGTGCGAACACCACGACGCTGCCCCGGTTGGCGGCCTCGGCCAGCGCGGTCGGCCACAGGCCCGAGACGGACCACGCCCACAGCAGCGCGAAGTAGCCGACCGTGATCGCGGTCGCCGCGCGCAGGCCGAGCGGGCTGCGCCAGCCGCGGCGTACGGCGGCGGCGATCACGATGCCCAGCACGAACTCGCTGACCCGGGCGATCGGCGAGTGGGTGGCGAAGTAGTACAGGTCGGAGGTGAACCAGTTCTCCGGGGTGATCTGCGGGTTGGCCAGCCAGAGCCAGACCCGAATGCCGATACTGATCGCGATGAGCACGGCGGCGATGACCACCATCTGGCGCAGCGTGCGCCGCACGATCGGGCGGACCACGAACGGGAAGACCGCGTAGAAGAACGCCTCGCACGACAGCGACCAGGAGACGGTGTGCGGCACGGTGTCGCTCTGGAACGACGCCGGGATCCACGCCTGCACCAGGAGCAGCGTCGCGACCGTCCACCAGACCAGCGAGGTGCCGCCCTCGGTGGGCCAGAGCTGGCCGCCGACGAGCAGCGCGACCGCCGCGACGGTGGTGATGAGCAGCGACGGCCAGATCCTGGCGAAGCGGCGCCAGTAGAACCTCGGCGCGGTGTCATTGTCGAAGAACGTCCAGGTCAGAACATATCCGGACAGGACAAAGAAGAAGGTGACCCCGGCGGTGCCGAGGATGAACAGCTCGTTGAGGTAGGGCAGCGGCAACAGGATCGCGACGTGGCTGAAGAACACGCCGAACGCGGCGAACCACCGCAGCCCGGTCAGCGACTCCAGTCGCGTCCTCGGCCTTCCCTCACCGGTGGCCTGCGACGGCCTGGCGGATACCGAGGTCATGATGTCTCCTCTGCGGTGAGGCCGGCCTGCGCGCGGCGCTCGTCGATGAGTGCCGCCTGCTCGCGGACCGTCGCGTGGCGCAGCAGGTCGGGCAGTTCCACCTCGACGCCGAACGCCACCTCGTAGCGCAGGCTGAGGCGGGCCAGGGTGAGCGAGTGGCCGCCGAGGTCGAGGAAGCCGTCGGCGGCGCCGATCTCCCGCACGCCGAGCAGCTCGCGCCAGATGCCGGCGACCGCCTCCTCGGTGCCGCCCCTGATCGGCACCTGGCCGCTCTCGTCGCCCTGGGTCTCGGGGCTGGGCAACTCTCCGTGGGCGATGTCGCCCCGCGCGGTCCTGGGCAGCTCGTCGAGGACGACGACCGAGCCGGGCACCTGGTATTCGGGCAGGTGGGCGGTGACCTTCCGCGGATCGATCCCGTCGCCGGCCAGGTACGCGACGAGCCGGTCGTGGCGCACGTCCACGATCGCCTCGACCACGCCGGGGCGGCCGGCCAGGGAGCGGGCCACCTCGTCGGTGTCCACCCGGAACCCGCCGACGGTGAACATCCGGTCGAAGCGGCCGAGCAGTTCCAGCGAGCCGTCGGGCAGGATCCGGCCCCGGTCCCCGGTGGCGGCGCCGCCGACGTGGATCTCGCCGGGTACGCCGGTGGCGCCGGGGCCCCCGGCCCGGCCGGTGACCTCGATCGGGGTGCCGGCCAGCGGGAGGCCGAGCGGGACGCCCCTGCGGGGTTCGGCGAGCGGGTCGATCCGGTGGGCCGCGGCCCAGCGCTCTCCGTACAGGGTCCAGGTGGGGACCTTCGCGGCCAGTTCCCGCGCGAGGGCGGCCGGGACGGTGGCCGCGTCGCAGAGCGCGGTGAGCGGGTGGTCCTCCGGCAGCGTGCCCTCGATCAACAGCCGCCGCCACGCGGCCGGCGGGGCGTGGACGACGGTGGCGTCGGCGACCAGGCCCCTCAGCTCCTCGGCGTCACCGGCGGCCTCGGGGGGCGCGATCACCAGGTGCGCGCCGGACGAGAGGGCCAGCAGCATGGCGTCGGCGAGCGCGCCGGAGGCGGGCGGGGCGAAGGTGAGCACGGTGCCGGTGGCGTCCAGGCCGATCCGCGAGGCCAGGTCGGCGACCCGTGCCAGACCCGCTTCCGGCTGACCGCCCTCGGCCTTGAGCCGGGCGTACCACCACACGGCGAGCTCGGGGGTGTCGGCGGCCGGCGGTTCGGCCCCCTTGCGCACGGCGGGTGCCAGGGCCTCGGCGCGCGCGTCGAGCTGGGCGTAGGTCAGCGTGCCGTCGACGGAGGTGATGGCGGGCGAGTCCGGTGCGCGCCGCGCCCGCTCGGCCAGGACGGCGGCCGGTTCCTCGGCTTCGCCGGTCTCGGGCTGGGGCTGGGGCGGTCTCGGGGAGGCGGGCAGCGCCAGGTCGCCGACCTGGCGGTCGGGCCGGGCGCACGCCTCGGTGAGCAGCAGTGTGAACTGCTCGGCGAGGACCTCGACGGTCGCGGGGTCGAACAGGTCGTCGTTGTAACCCCACAGGCCCGCCATGCCGTCGCCGTCGACGCTGAAGTCCACCATCAGGTCGAAGTGCGACACCTCGACGTCGGGCACGAACTCCGAGGCCCGCACGCCCGGCAGGTTCAGGAAGACGCCGTCGTTGTCGCGCACCCCGAGCCCCGCCTGGAACAGCGGCGTGTGGCTCCGCGGCCGCTGCGGGTGCAGCTCGCGGACCAGTTCCTCGAAGGGCATCTCCTCGTGGTCGTGGCCCTCGACGGAGGCGTGGCGCACCCGGCGCAGCAGCTCGCGGAAGGTGGGCTCGCCGCGCAGGTCGAGGCGGAGACAGATGATGTTGATGAAGCAGCCGACGAGCTCTTCGAGCTCGGGCCGGATGCGCCCGGCGGCGGGTACGGCGGTCACGATGTCGGCCTGGTCGGCGTGGCGCGACAGCAGCACGCCGTAGGCGGCCAGCAGGACGGTGAACGGGGTGGTGCCCTCCTCGCGCGCTATCGCGCGCACCGAGCCGACGACGTCCGCGGGTAGCCGGGAGCGGTGGAAGCGGCCCGCGCGGCTCCGGTGCGGCGGGCGGGGCCGGTCCGAGGGCAGGTCGAGCAGCCGGGGCACGCCCTCCAGGGTCCGCCGCCAGTAGTCGACCAGGCGCGAGCGCACCTCCTCGGTGCGCAGCCGCTCGCGCTGCCAGACCGAGAAGTCGGTGTACTGCAGCTCCAGTTCGGGCAGGGGGGCCGAGGAGGTGTAGAGGGCCTCGATCTCGCGCCCGACGATGCCGAAGGACGGGTCGTCGAAGACGATGTGGTGGAAGGTCAGCACGAGCACGTGGTCGTCGGGCCCCAGCCTGAGCAGCAGTGCCCGCCAGAGCGGCCCGTGCCGCAGGTCGAACGGGGCCAGGATGTCGTCGGCGGCCATCCGCGCCGCCTCGTCCTCGGGATCGGGCTCGCCGGCCAGGTCGACGGAGCGCAGCACCCCGGTGGGCGCGTCACCGACGCGCTGGACGGGCATGCCGTCGATCTCCTCGACGGTGGAGCGCAGGATCTCGTGCCGCCTGATCACCTCGCAGAGCGCCCGGTCGAGGGCTCCGGGGTCGAGGGGGCCGCGCAGTCGCAGGGTGGCGGGCACGTGGTAGAACCCGAATCCCGGATTGAACTTCTCGCCGAACCAGATGCGCTCCTGGGTGGAGGAGACCGGCACCCCCTCGTCGGGTATCGCGCGTCGCGGGATGCGATCTCGCTCGCGCCGCCGGCGGGCGATCAGGTCGTGCACATTGTCAGCGCCGTTGGAAATCGTCATTGGTTACCTCACGTCTGTGGGGTGCAGCGTGAATGCGGAATTTCGCGTCAGGATATGTCTTGATAAGTAAGCACATTCGCCCAGCATTGCGGAAAGGCGGCCAAACGGATATGGAGCTGCGAGGGGTGACGGCACTGGTGTCGGGGGCCGGTGGAGGGCTGGGCGCCGCCACCGCGCGCGAGCTCGCCGGGGCGGGCGCGCACGTGGTGGCGGCCGACACCGACACCCGTGCGGGAGCAGCGGTGGCGGGCGAGGTGGGCGGCACGTTCGTGGAGACCGACGTGACCCGCGCCGAGTCGGTCGAGCACGCCGTGGAGGTGGCCGCGGGACTCGGCGGGCCGCTGCGGGTGGCGGTGAGCTGCGCGGGTGTCGCGCCCGCCGCCCGCACGCTCGGCCTCGACGGCCGCCCGCACGACCTGGAGACCTTCGAGCGGGCGCTGGCGGTCAACGTGGTCGGCACCTTCAACGTGATGCGCCTGGCCGCCGCCGCGATGGCCGCGACGGAACCGCTGCGGGACGGCGAGCGGGGCGTGGTCGTCAACACCTCCTCCGCCGCCGCCGAGGACGGCCAGGCCGGTCAGACCGCCTACGCCGCCTCCAAGGGCGCGGTCGCCGCGCTGACCCTGCCGGCCGCCCGCGACCTGGCCTCGGTCGGCGTGCGGGTCTGCGCGCTCTCCCCCGGCCTGTTCGACACCCCGCTGTTCGAGGCGATCCCGCCGGAGTTCCGGCGCCCGCTGGTACGGCAGATCGTCTTCCCGCCGCGGCCGGGAACGCCGGCGGAGTTCGCCCGCGCGGTCCGGGCGGTGTGCGAGCTGGGCTACCTCAACGCGGCGGTCGTCCGCCTGGACGGCGGCCTGCGCCTGCCGAAATCGTGAATATCCCGCTGAACGGGTGAACAACCTCGGAATGCCCGGAGAGCGGCCCGCGCGATCCGTGAACGCGGTGGAAATCGTGAACCCCAGGACGTCTCGCCGGCGGGATGCGGGGTAGCGTCACCGTACGTTTCCATGGTCACCGATCGAGGGAGATGGAGAAATGCTCACCCCACCCGACGGAATGCCGAGAATCACCCCCGTCATCTTCTACGCCGACCTCGAAAAAGCCATCGAATGGCTCATCGAGGCGTTCGGATTCGAAAAGCGGAAGGTGCTGAAGGACGACGACGGCTCCATCGTGCACGCCGAGCTGTCGTTCGGCGAGGGCGTCGTGCAGCTCGCCGGGACGAGTGACGGCCGCAGGCATGAGCCGCAGGGCGAGGGCGAGCCACGCCAGAGCCTGTACGTGTTCGTCGACGACGTGGACGAGCACCACGAGCGCGCGAGGAAGGCCGGGGCGGTGATCCGCGACGAGCCGGACACCCGTTTCTACGGCGACCGCAACTACACCACCGAGGATCTGGAAGGCCACCACTGGGTCTTCGCCCGCCGGGTCGAGGAGATCCCGTACGACGAGATCGACACCCCGTGAGCGCCGTGGAACAGGTCAGGGAGCTGTACGAGCGCTACCCCTGCCCCTCCCTGACCGTCGGCGACGACCTGATCCTGGATCTGGCGCTCGGTATCGGCATGGTCGTCAGGGACAAGACCCTGGCGGGCAAACGGGTGCTGGACGCCGGGTGCGGCACCGGCCACCAGCTGCTCGGGCTCGCCTCGCAGTATCCGAAGGCGAGCTTCACCGGGATGGACCTTTCCCGGTCCTCGCTCGACGTGGCCGAGGAACTGCGCGAGCGCAACGGGCTGACCAACGTGGAGCTGGTGCGCGGCGCCATCGGCGGGGACGGGTTCGATGGTCCCTACGACCTGATCGTGATGACCGGGGTGCTGCACTGCCTCGACGACCCCCGCGCGGGCCTGGCCTGGCTGGCCGAGCGGCTCTCCCCCGGCGGCCTGATGTACCTGTGGCTCTTCCACAGCTTCGGCGAGCACCAGCGGCTGATCGACCGCGAGCTGGTACGGCTGCTCTCAGGCGGCGACACCGGCGAGGAGGGCCTGTCGGTGGTGCGCCGGCTGGGCCTGGGCCGCTCGGCGGGCCGCTACGGCACGCACTCCTCGGCGACCGGCGACCCGCGCGACCAGGATGTGCTGGACGCCGACGCCTACCTGCACCCGGTGATGCGCACCCACCGCTTCGGCGACGCGGCCCGCCTGTTCGAGGGCCTGGACGGGATCGGCTGGGTCGCGCTGAACGGCGTCAACTGGGACGGCGGCGGCAAGATCCTGGACCTGGGCCGCCGCCACCCCGCCTCCCCGGTCTTCCTGTCGGACGCCGACCTGTTCGACGACGAGGAACTGCTGGCCCGCTACGCCGCTCTGCCCGCCGCCGAACGGGCCGCGGTGCTGGAGCTGCGCCTGGCCCCGACCGGCTTCACCATCGTGGCCGGCGCCCCGGGGGCCGAGGAGCTCTGCGAGTCCAGGATCGCGGGCAACGTCCTGCGCAGAAACCACTAAGACGAGTCGCACCTCCCCCGACCAGGCGGACATCACCCCCATCCGGGTTGACTTCCGTCATTCCCTACCTAAATAATAGAAAAAGCCCACATCGCCCGATTCTCTCGGGCGATGTGGGCGGCTCACCTGTCAGTTGCCCGAAGATCCCGCCACAAACGGCCCGTGTCCATGGAGTCGTTTCGTGCTGCCCGGAAACGGCCGTCTCCCGGCCGACGCAGCCGAGACCGACCCGCCGCGTTCCTTCTGCTCGTCCCGCCGACGTGGGCGACAGAGGAACATCACGCTCCGCTTTGGTCAGAAGAAACAGAGTCTCATGCACAAAAAGAGGAATCCCAGCATCCGGCGAGCACTCGTGGCGTTCACCGCCGCGGTCGTCGCGGGAAGCCTTCTCACCGGATGCTCGTCGGACAAGGACGGCAGCGGCTCGCCGAAGGACGTCTCCCTCAAGGTCGGCATCGCGACCCAGTTCTTCCAGATCGCATGGGACGAAGGACAGAACCGGCCCGAGTACCGGGTCGACTTCAGCCGCTTCGACGGCGCGGGGCCTGTCTTCGAGGCGTTGGGCGCCAAGTCCATCGACTTCGGCTTCGGATCCGACCTCTCGATCGTGTCCTCGCAGGCGAACGGCGCCAAATTCAAGATCTTCGCGGTGGCGAAACCGAACCCCGACTGGCTCCGTCTCCTGGTTCCTCGGAACTCGGCCGTCCAGTCGCTGAGCGAGCTCAAGGGAAAGAGGATCGCCGTCGTCCGGGGGTCGGCCGCCCACAGGTTCGTCGTCGGCGAGATCGAAAACCTCGGACTGGGCACCGACGACTTCGAGCTGGCGTTCCTGTCGACTCCCGACGCGCAGGCGGCGTTCCTCCGGGGCGACGTGGACGCGTGGGCGTCCTGGGAGCCGAACTCCGCACAGGTCGAGATCGGCAACGGAGCGCGCCTGATCCAGACGGCCACCGAGACGACGGCGGGCAACATCTACTTCGCCGCCAACCAGGGCTTCTTCGAGGGCGACCGGCACAGGACGGACGCGACCAAGGACTTCCTCAAGAAATTCATCGTCGGGCTCAACAAGCAGAAGGCCGACACCGGTAACTGGGCCAAGGTGCTGGCCGAGAAGATCGACCTTCCTCTCGATGTCGCCACCCAGTTCGCGAAGAACTACAGCTTCACCTTCATCCCCATCGACGACTCCGTGAAGAGCGACTACACCGAGACGGCGAAGGTGCTGCAGGAACAGGGAATCATCAAGAACGCACCGGACGTGGCCACCGCGTTCGACGAGATCGCGAACGAGGCCGTCATCTCCGCCAACGGCGAACAGGCCGCCAAGTAGACCGCGGGTCCCGGCTCGCAGCCCGTTCACCGGAAAACGAACGACTTGCCTTCGGCGCATCCGCCAGAGAGAAGTTCCAAAGAAGTGACCATCACGGCAAAGAAGCCGACCGTGCGTCATGAATCAATTCTCGGAATCGTCATTCCGTTATCGGCGCTGGTACTGTGGCAGCTGCTCGCCTCGCTCGGCCTCCTTGAGGATTTCCTGCCGGCCCCGGTCAGGGTCGGCCAGGCCCTCGTCGACCTCGTCTCCGACGGCCGGCTCGCCGACGCCCTGCTGATATCGCTGCTCCGGGCCGTCACCGGCCTCGTTCTCGGGGTCGCGATCGGGTCGGCCCTCGGCTGGTTCTGCGGGACCAGCCTGCTGGGCTCGGCGCTGCTGAACCCGACCCTGCAGGCGTTGCGCGCCCTGCCGGTCCTGGCCCTGGTCCCACTGTTCATCCTGTGGTTCGGTATCGGCGAGCTCTCGAAGATCTTGATGATCGCCATCGCGACGATGTTCCCGATCTATGTCAACGTCATGTCGGCCGTTTCCAACGTGGACAGGAAATACCTGGAACTGGCGTCGACCCTGAAACTGTCCCGCTGGCAGGTGCTCAGGAGAATCCACCTGCCCGCGGCACTGCCCGCGTGGTTCGTCGGCTTTCGGTATTCGAGCGGCTTCGCGCTCGTGATTCTGGTGATCTCCGAACAGGTCAACGCCGATTCCGGGCTGGGTTACCTCATGACGGAGGCCCGAACCTACTACCGGCTCGACGTCATCATCGTCGGAATCTTGATCTACGGAATCCTGGGCGTGCTCGCCGACCGTGGTGTGGCGGCGTTGGAACGTCGGGCACTCCGCTGGAACGACGCTGTGGTGAAGGCGTGAGGAATGTCGACAGATAGCGTGACCGGCGCCTCCGCGCGGCCGGTCGTCAACGTCAAAGGCGTGTCGAAGGCGTTCGGGGACAACCAGGTCCTCGACAACGTGGACATCGAGATACCGCCTGGCGAGTTCGTCTCGATTCTGGGCAGGAGCGGGACAGGGAAGAGCACCCTGTTGCGCATCATCGCCGGTCTGGACACCGAGATATCTGGAAATATCACCGTACGAGCCGATGCCGGGGTGATGTTCCAGGACGCGCGGCTGCTTCCGTGGCTCTCCGTCGCCGACAACATCGTGCTGGGCTCCGGTGTCCGGCCGGACGACCCGACGGTGCGGGAACTGCTGACCAGGGTCGGGCTGGACTCCGTCGACCCCGCCGCCTGGCCCAAGACCCTGTCCGGGGGGCAGTCGCAGCGCGTCGCGCTGGCCCGGGTGCTGGTCCGGACACCGCGGCTGCTGCTGCTCGACGAACCCTTCGGCGCCCTGGACGCGCTCACCCGCATCCGCATGCAGCGGCTGCTGGGCGACGTACGGGAGAACTACCACCTCAGCGCGTTCCTGGTGACCCATGACGTGGAGGAGGCGCTGGTGCTCTCCGACAGGATCGTCATCCTGGACGGCGGAAAGCTGATCTTCGACGAGATCCTGCGCCTGCCCGCACCGCGAGAGAGAACATCGCCGGACTTCACGGCGAAAAGAAACGAGCTGTTGAGACTCCTGGGTGTCGCGTAGTCCGCGAGATTCCCCAACATCACCATCGACAGGGAGACCCCGAAGTGGCGAGGAAACGCCTCATCTTCAACGCGTTCGTGTGCCCGTCGCCAGGGCATGTCAAGCCCGGCCTGTGGCCGCACGACCTGCCGGGCAACGAGCTGGCCGACTTCGACCGGCTGGACACCTGGATCAGACTGGCGAGAAAGCTGGAGGAAGGCCGCTTCGACGGGCTGTTCATCGGCGACGTGCTCGGGCTCTACGCTCCGTACGGGGGCAACTGGGACGTGTTCGTGCGGGACGGCAACCGCTTCCCGATGCTGGACTCGCTCATCCTCGCCTCGACGTTGGTGCCCGAGACGCAGAACCTGGGACTGATCCTCACCGCCTCGGTCATCCAGGACCACCCCTACTCGCTGGCCCGGCGCATCGCGACGCTCGACCACTTCTCGAAGGGCCGGGTGGGCTGGAACATCGTCACCAGCTCGACCGAGAACGCCCACAGGAACTACGGCGCCGACACCATCGTCAACCACGATGAACGATACGAATGGGCCGAAGAGCACGTCGACGCGGTGCTGAAGCTCCTGGAAGGCAGCTGGGAGGAGGGGGCCGTCGTCCGGGACACGGCGCGGAGGATCTACGCCGACCCCGGCAAGGTGCACCGGATCAACCACGAGGGACGGCACTACAGGGTCGAGGGCCCGCTCATCGTGCACCCGTCACCTCAGCGCGTGCCGACCCTGTTCCAGGCCGGCTCCTCGCCCCGGGGGATCGACTTCGCCACGAGGTTCGCCGAAGGCGCCCTCCTGCTCAACAGCCTGGAGGGAGCCGGAAACGTCATCTCCGGCCTGCGGCAGGGCGCCGCGAGGCACGGCCGGCGGCCTGAGGACATCAAGATCCTGGCGGCGCTCACCTTCGTCGTGGGAAGCACCGAGCGCGAGGCCAAGGAGAAGTGGGAGCAGTACGAGGACCTCATGAACCATGAGGCCCTGGCCGCCGAGGTCGGCGGGAACATCGGCATCGACCTCTCGAAGCTGGACATGGACCACCCGATCGACTACTCGAACGCGCAGGGCGGCATCGGCAAGATCATCGCCGAGGCGAAGAAGTACCGGAACGGTGTCATCACCAAGCGCCAGTACCTGCAAGGTGTCGCCCGGGAGACCACGATCGTCGGCACGCCCGAGCAGGTGGCCGACCGGCTGGAGCAGTGGCAGGATGCCGGCATCGACGGCGTCAACGTCATGAACTACCTGATTCCCGGGACGTACCACGACTTCGTCGACCACGTCATTCCGGAACTGCGGTCGCGTGGCCTCGCGCAGACCGAGTACAGCCCCGGCACCCTCCGGGAGAAGCTGTTCGCCGAAGGCCCGCACCTGAACCGCAGGCACCCCGGGTACGCGTATCGCGGAGCCTTCACCGCACCGTTGTGATCGACGGGTGTTTCCGCCGCGCCCGGGGCGCCGGCGCGTGGACAGGGTCGAGGTAAGGGATCGCACAGCATGACAACCGAACGGCACCCCCCGGGCCCGAACCGGTCGCCGCACGGCGGCCTGTTCGTGTCGGCCGACGAGCTGGCGAGGCTGCTCACCGGCGACCGGCCGCCGATCGTCCTTGACGTCCGGTTGGCGAACGACGGGCCGGACGGGCGGCCCGAGTACGCGGCGGGACACATTCCCGGCGCGGTCTTCGTCGACGTGGCGGCGGATCTGCAGAGCGAGCCGGGCGGCCTCGCCGGCAGGCGCCCCCTGCCGGACATCGCACGGTTGCAGTCCCGGGCGCGGGAGTGGGGCGTCAACGACGGCGATGCCGTCGTGGTGTACGACAGCGCCTTCGGCACGAAGGCCGGCCGTGCGTGGTGGGTGCTGCGGTGGGCGGGGGTGGCCGACGTCCGCCTGCTCGACGGCGGCCTCAGCGCCTGGGCCGGGCGCGGACACGAGGTGAGCACGGTCGAGCCGGCGCCGCCCCCCGGGACCGTCACCCTCAGCGCCGGCCACCTGCCGGTACTCGACGCGGACGGAGCGGCCGAGTACGCGGCGGCGGGCAGACTGCTCGACGCGCGGGCCCCCGAGGTCTACCGGGGCGAGCCGGCCGAGCCGGGGCGGCCGCGCACCGGGCACATTCCCGGGGCGATCTCCGCGCCGACGCACGGCAACCTGACCGCCACGGGACTGCTCGCCGACGAGGACACCCTGCGCCGGCGGTTCGTCGGCCTGGGCGCCGACGGGACCGCGCCGGTCGGGGTCTACTGCGGCGGCGGGGTCTGGGCCGCGCACGAGGTGGCGGTGCTGGCCGGCCTCGGCATCCCGGCCGCGTTGTTCGTGGGCTCCTTCTCGGCATGGGAGGCCGACCCACGGCGCGAGGTGACGGTGGGGGACGATCCGGGCCGCTGACCTGATCGAACCGCCCCGGTGGAGACCTCCGGCATTGGCCGAACCGGAGCGGCACCGGCTCGAAATCTCCTCGGACGCGAAGAGCAGACCGGCCGGGCCGCGGGCGCGTTGACCGCGCACGGTGTCGGCGTGAGCGACATGGTCGCGAGGAACGCCTCGGCCATGCCGCCGACCGTACGGACGCGGTGTCAGCCGGGTGCGCACGGCGTGCCGGGCGGCATTACCCGGCCATCGCGTATCCGGGCTCCGGGCGCGGGATCTGTTATCGAGGCCCTGAGGTGCCGCCGGTAATGCCGCAGGTAACTGAGCCCGGCGACGCTCCCCCTACCGCGTCGGGGAACCAACACCGTAACGAGCCAATGGGGCATCGCCATGACGAACAGAACATACCGTGCCGACCGGACCCGACGGCTCACCACCGTCGCAGCAGTGGCGTCAACACTGGCGCTGACCGCAGCGTGCTCAGCCACCCCGGACGACGGGACGCCCGCCGCCTCCACCGCCTCCGCCACCTCGTCGGAGGCGGCCTCGCTCAAGCTCGTCGGCATCCTGACGGTGTCCGCGCCGTCGGTCGGGTTCCCGGACCAGGCGGCGGCGATCGAGGCCGCCGTGTCGGCGGTGAACGAGGCCGGCGGCATAGCCGGCCGCAAGGTCGAGTTGACGGTCTGCAACGACCAGGCCGACCCGAACGTGAGCGCGAAATGCGCCCAGGACGCGGTCGGCCAGGGCGCGATCGCCGTGATCGGCGGCCTGTCGGTCGGTGGCAGCGGCATGGTGCCGGTGCTCGAACAGGCCGGCATCCCGCTGCTCAGCCACCCGATCAACCCGCTCGAGTTCGCCAGTAAGATCTCCTGGCCGATCCCCGGCGGCACGCCGGTCTCGTTCAGCGGGGCCGCGATCGGGCTGGTCAAGACCTACGGCTGCAAGAAGGTCGACGCGATCACGCAGTCGCTGCCGTCCTCGATCGCCTCGGCCGACTTCGCCGACGCCGGGTTGAAGTCGCTGGGCATGAACCTGAACGCGAAGATCGCGGTGCCGACCACGAACGCCGACTACGGGCCCCCGGTCGCCCAGGTCGTGTCGAACGGCGCCGACTGCGTGGTGCTCGCGCTCCCGCCGGGCGAGGCCGGCAAGGCGATCGCCGCCCTGGGCTCCGGTGCGCCGGGCGTGAAGGTCGGGCTCGCCGCCGCCTCGCTCACTCAGGCGTTGATCGACCAGGTGGGCAAGGCCGCCGAGGACGTGCTGCTTTCCGACTCGTTCCTGCCGGTGAACAGCGACGAAGCCGGCATGGTCGCCTTCCGTGACGCGATGACGAAGTACAAACCGGACGCGAAGCCGACGTCGGCCGGTGTGGTCGTGTGGTCGGCGGTGGCGGCGGTGAAGGCGGCGGCCGAATCCGTCCAGGGAACGATCGACGCCGCGTCGGTGCAGGAGGCGCTGGGCAAGCTCAGCTCCGTGGAGACGGGAGTCGGACCGGCCCTCAATCTCACCTCACCGCTGGGCATCAAGGACTTCGAGCGCATCCTCAACACCAACGTCGTCACGTACACGGTCAAGAACGGCACCTACAGCGCCGCGGCCGAGCCGTTCGGCGTGCTGGACGCCCTCAAGGAAAACGGGTGATCCAGGCCGAGGACCGGGTGACGTCCGACCCCCGGCCGAAAGCCGAGCCGATCCTCGAGGCGGTCCGCCTCGAGGTCGGCTACGGCCACCTCCCGGTACTGCACGGCCTGTCGCTGGCGGTGCGTCCGGGCGAGATCGTCGCACTGCTGGGTGCGAACGGCGCAGGCAAGACCACGACCCTGATGGCCCTGGCCGGAGTCCTGACCCCGATCTCCGGCTCGGTCCTGCTCGACGGCCGGCCCGCGCCGGAAGGGGCACATCGCAGGTCCGCCGCCGGCATGGCGTTGATCTGCGAGGACCGCTCGGTGTTCATGGGCCTCACCTGCCGCGAGAACCTCCGCCTCGGCAGAGGGAGCGTCGAGGAGAGCCTGGCGCTGATGCCCGAGCTGGAACCGCTGCTGGACCGCAAGGTGGGGCTGATGTCCGGTGGCGAGCAGCAGATGCTCACCCTGGCACGTGCGCTGGCCGGTTCACCGAAGGTGCTGCTCGCCGACGAGCTGACGCTCGGCCTCGCCCCGCTGATCGTGGCGCGGCTGCTCACCCGGCTGCGCGCCGCCGCCGACCGAGGCGTCGGCGTGCTCATCGTGGAGGAACGGGTCAAGCGTGCCCTTCAGGTCGCCGACCGCGTCTGTGTACTGCGACGAGGAGAGATCGTGATCGAGGGTACGGCGGCCGAGATGGGCTCGCGGCTGGCCGAGATCGAGGCCAGCTACCTTTCCGCGGCGGCCGACGACCCGACAGCCGCGAGCGGAGGCCGCGACACATGAACGGCGCCATCCAACTCGCGCTGGTCGGAATGACCTCGGGGTCGTTGCTGGCGCTGACCGCCCTCGGCATCGTGATCGCGTACCGCGGCTCCGGCATCATCAACTTCTCCCACGGCATCGTAGGGACCGTGGCGGCGTTCGCCTACTGGGAACTCAACGCGGGTCTGGGCCTCTCTCCCGTGCTGGCGGTGCCCGGCGCTCTGCTCGCCGCCGCGCTGTGCGGATACCTGACCTACCGGCTGGCGATCCAGCGCATGGCGCGCACGTCGGCGCTGAGCCGCACCATCGTCTCCCTGATCGTGCTCGTCGTCGTGCAGTCGGGGCTGACGTTGCGCTACGGCGCGGACGAGCGCATCGTCCAGTCGATGTTCCCCACCGACCCGGTGTCGTTGTTCGGGATCCACCTGGGCCAGAACCGGATCATCACCTTCCTCATCGCCACCGCGCTCGTCGTCCTGCTCACCGTCTGCTACGGCCGGACCCGGTTCGGGCTGGCCACTTCGGCGCAGGCGGAGAACCCGATCGCGTCGGCGGCCCTGGGCATCTCCCCGGTCAGGATCGCGACCACCAACTGGGTGATCGGTTCGGTGTTCGCCGGCATCGCCGGAGTCCTGCTCGCTCCGATCGTCGGTGTGCAGATCGTCACACTGACCCACCTGATCGTGCCGGCACTCGCCGCCGCGTTGATCGGCGGCCTGCGCTCGTTCCCGCTGACGTATCTCGGCGCCCTGCTGATCGGGGTGACCCAGGCCGAGGTGACCCGGTACGTGGCCACGCCCGGCTGGGCGGACGCCGTGCCGTTCCTGCTGATCGTGCTGGTGATGGTGTGGCGCGGCGCGGGCGACCGGATCCGTTCGGCCATCGTCGAACGCCGGCCCAAGGTCGGCGACGGACAGGTCCGTCCCCTCATCCTCCTCGCGCTCGTCGGCGGCGCGATCGTGCTGCTCACGACGGTGTTCGGGCTGCCGTACGTCACGGCCATGACGATCACCTGCACGTACGGGATCATCCTGCTGTCCAGCGTCGTCATCACCGGGTACACCGGGCAGCTCTCGCTCAGCCAGTTCAGTTTCGCCGGCATCGGCGCGGTGCTCACCGGCCTGCTGCTGACCGGCACCGGGATGCCGTTCCTCCTGGCGATCCCGCTGAGCCTGGTCGGGACGTTCGTCGTCGGCGCGCTGCTCGGTGTGCCGCTGCTGCGCACCCGCGGCGTGAACTTCGCGGTGGCCACGCTCGGTTGCGCCGTGGCGATCCAAGGGGTGCTGCTGCAGAACCCCACGTACTCCGGCGCCTACACGCCCCTGCCGAACCCGCTGGAGCTGTTCGGCTGGCGCATCGACTCACTCGCCCACCCCGAGCGATGGGCGGTCGTGTGCCTGGTCGCATTCGTGCTCGCCGGTCTCGTGGTCGCGAACGTCCGGCGCGGCCGGGTCGGGCGCCGCATGATCGCGGTCCGCACCAACGAGCGGGCGGCCGAGTCCGTCGGGTTGAACCCGTGGCGGGTCCGGCTCTACGCGTTCGCCCTGTCCGCGGCGATCGCCGCGCTCGGCGGGATCCTGGTGGTGTTCCGGCAGCCGACCATGGTGTTCGAGCGGGGGTTCCTGGCCTTCGACTCGATCCTGGGGCTGTCCTACGTCGTGCTGGGCGGTATCGGGTACATCGCCGGCCCGTTGCTCGGTGGGCTCGGGCACCCCGGCGGTTTCATCTCCACGCTGCTCGATTCGGACAGCGCGACGATGCCGTTGTGGATCGCCCTCGTCGGAGGCGTGCTGTCCATCTGGTACCTGCAGGTACGTCCGGACGGAGCCGCTGAGGGCCTCGGGCGGCACATCCACCTGCCTCGGCCTCGGCGCCGCCGGGCTCGGGCGGGCACCTCCATGAGCACCGGCCCGGCCGGTCGCGTTCCCGAGCGGGCGCTTGAGGGCGAAGGACTGACGGTGGCCTTCGGCGGCGTGGTCGCGGTCGACGACGTCTCGCTGCGCGTCGGCCCCGGTGAGGTCGTCGGGCTCATCGGGCCGAACGGCGCGGGCAAGACGACGTTGATCGACGCGATCACCGGTGCGACCAAGCCGAAGTCGGGCACGGTCACGCTCGACGGCAAGCCGATCGGGTCGATGCGCATGTACCGCCGGGTGCACGAGGGCATCGGGCGGTCGTTCCAGAGCCTTGAGCTGTTCGACGACATGACGGTGGCCGACAACCTCAAGGCGTCGGCCGACGCGCGGTCGAGCAGCGTGTACCTGACCGACCTGGTCTGGCCGCGCCCAACGGCCTTCACCGCCGGAGCACTCGCCGCCGTCGAGCTGTTCGAACTCGGCCCCGACCTCGACCGGCTGCCGACCGAGCTGCCGTACGGCCGTCGCCGGCTGGTCGGCATCGCCCGTGCGGTGGCCGCCGAACCGTCCGTCCTCTGCCTCGACGAGCCGGCGGCCGGGTTGAGCTCGACCGAGTCGGCCGAACTCGGCACCCTGCTCCGGCGGCTCGCCGACGAGCGCGGCATGGGTGTGCTGGTGGTCGAGCACGACATGGAGCTGGTGATGCGGGTGTGCGACCGGCTGATCGTGATGGAGCGCGGGCGGGTCATCGCCGACGGGACGCCTGCCGAGGTACGCCGTGACCCGCGGGTCATCGCGGCCTACCTCGGCGACGAGACCGAGGCGCAGAAGACCGAGTCGCAGGAGACCGAACCCGCGCGCGAGAGAGAGGAAGTCGAGCAATGAGGTCCGACGATCGGATCGAGGCCGCGCTCGCCCGCGCCGTCGAGCTGGGCGAGGTCGGTGTGCAGGTCGCCGCCTACCTCGGCGACGAGCTCATCGTCGACGCGTGGACCGGCGTCGCCGACCCGCGGGACGGCAGGGCGGTCGACGGTGACACCTTGTTCCCCGTGTTCTCGGTGAGCAAGGCGCTCGTCGCCACGGCGATCCAGCTGCAGTGCGAACGAGGGCTCGTGGACATGGAGCAGCCGATCGCGACGTACTGGCCGGAGTACGGCAGGCGCGGCAAGCAGGGCATCACCGTCGGCCACGTGCTCACGCACTGCGCCGGCGTTCCGCACATGCCGCCCGGCCTGGACGCCGGCGGACTCGCGGACCAGGACGCGATCACCACCTGGCTCGCGGACGTCGAACCGCTGCACCCGCCGGGTGAACGCTCCATGTACCACTCGATCAGCTTCGGGTACATCCTCGGTGAGGTCATCCGCCGCACCGACCCGAGCCACCGTCCCTACGACCGGTTCCTCCGCGAGGAGCTGTGCCTGCCGATCGGCGCCGACGACGTCTGGGACGTGCTCCCGGCGGAGCACGAGCACCGGGTCGCGCGGCTGACCTGGGGGCCGAACCCGCCGAAGCGCGCGCCGATGACCGGGGTTCCGCTGCTGTCGATGCCGCCGGAGATCCGCCCCGACGCCGACCGCTGGAACGATCCCCGGTTCCGGTCGTCGTCGATCCCGGCGGCCGGCGCGGTGATGTCGGCCCGCGCCGGTGCGCGGTTCTTCAGCATGCTGGCGAACCGCGGCGAGATCGCCGGCCGCCGGTACATCGCGGCCGACCGCCTGCTCGCCCTGACGTCGCCGCGGCCGAACGCCGACGAGTTCGACGAGGTCTACCAGGGAACCACCTGGATCGGCACCGGCGGCTACTGGCTGGGCGGGGAGTCTCCCCCGGCCGACCCGCTGCTCGGCCGTTCGACCCGGGTGCTCGCCCACGCCGGGGTGGGCGGATCGATGGGATGGGCCGACCTCGCGACCGGGCTGGCCGTCGTCATCACCCACAACCGGATGTTCCTCGGCGCCCCGCCCGGCGCCGAACCGTTCGTCCCGCTGGCCGACGCCGTGCGCGCGGTCGCGGGCCTGGACTGAAGGAGTGACCGCGATGGAGTACCGGCCGTTCGGGCGGACCGGCGTGCGGGTGAGCGCCCTGGGCCTGGGGTGCTGGATGTTCGGCGACCGGGCCGACGAGGCCGAGTCGGTCCGGATCATCGACAGGGCGCTCGACCTCGGCGTCAACTTCTTCGACACGGCGAACAACTACGGCGGGGCCCCCGGGCGCAGCGAGTCCGTCGTCGGGGCCGCCCTGGCGAAGCCGTCCAAGCGCGATCGAGTGGTGATCAACACCAAGGCGTACATGCCTGTCGACACCGAGGATCCCAACGGGCGGGGGGTGAGCCGCCGGCACCTGATCCGCCAGTGCGAGGCGAGCCTGCGGCGGCTGCGGACCGACCACGTCGACGTGTTCACCCTGCACCGGTTCGACCCCGACGTACCGGTCGACGAGCCGTTGCGCGCCCTGGACGACCTGGTGCGCGCGGGCAAGGTCCGCTACCTGGGGGTGAGCACCTCCGCCGCGTGGCAGGTCGTCGAGTCGCTGTGGGTGGCCAAGGAGTTCGGCCTCAACCGGATCGTGGCCGAGACCCCGCCGTACAACATCCTCGACCGGCGGGTCGAGCGTGAGCTGCTCCCGATGGCCGCGACGTTCGGGCTCGCGGTGAACCCGTGGGCACCGCTGGGCGGAGGGGTGCTCACCGGCCAGTACCGGCGCGGCGAGCCGCCGCCCGCGGGCAGCCGGTACGGCGCGGGCGGCGTGCTCGCCGGCTTCGCCGGTGACCGGTTCAGCGAGGCCGTGTTCGACGTGCTCGACGTGCTGCGGGCGATCGCGGCCCGTCATGACGTGACCATGGCCCAGCTGGCCTTCTCCTGGGTCTTACGGCAGCCCGGCGTGACGAGTGTGCTGTGCGGGCCGGAGCGGCTGGCCGACCTCGACTCGTGCGCGGGGTCCGCGGCGATCGAGTGGACCGCCGAGGATCTGGACGCGATCGACGCGGTGGCCCCGCCGGGCGACAAGGTCGCCGGCTGGTACGAACCGATCGGCGGCCCGCGGTTCCGGCCGCATCCGGGCAGGGTCTGACCGGTACCCGCTCATACCGACGCGAGCGGCCGGGGTTAGGCCCGGCGCGCCCGTCAACGCCGGTTAGTCAACTACTGGAAATCACCCAGAACGCGGACCAGCCCCCCGCAAGGGCGAGAGCCTCCGCTAACC